>CATPBS010000054.1 GCA_955652715.1 uncultured Candidatus Udaeobacter sp. | reverse complement strand
CAGAACCACCTGCTGCAGCTCCTTTGTCTCGTGGCGATGGAACCGCCCACTGATCTGGGTGCTGATAGTATTCGCGACGAAAAGGTCAAAGTGGTGCGATCGCTGCGCCGTTGGCCACGCAACGAAATCGCAACCAATGTTGTGCGCGGGCAATACACCAAGGGCGCGATCCACGGCGACCCGGTCGTCGGTTATCGCCAGGAACAAAACATCAACCCGGACTCGCAAACGGAGACCTTCGTCGCGTTGCGCTTGTTCATCGATAACTGGCGATGGGCCGACGTGCCGGTCTACATGCGCGTTGGAAAACGGCTTCCGAAATCGGCGACAGAAATTTCCATTCACTTCAAAAAAGCTCCGGCGGTCTTGTTCAATAAGGATTTGCGCGACCTCAATGTGCTCGTTATTCGAATTCAACCGGATGAAGGAATCTCGTTGCGGATTCATGCCAAGGTGCCCGGCACGAGCTTTCGCATCGAGCCGGTCAAGATGGATTTCCATTACGGGACGTCTTTCGGCAAGGCGAGCCCGGAAGCATACGAACGTCTGCTGCTCGATGCGATGAGCGGCGACGCCACGCTTTTTGCCCGCCGCGACGAGGTCGAGGAAGCCTGGGCCTTCATCGATCCGATTGAGGAAGCATGGCATGCAAAAAAAGATGTACCCGAATTGTTTTTTTATCCTGCAGGATCGTGGGGACCCGAGGCAGCGGATAATTTGCTCGCCCGCGACGGCAGGGCATGGAGGAGGCTGTAGTCGATGCCTGGTGTAACGGAAAGTTATTCGCTCGGAGTCCCGGTTGACATCGCAAATATCGATCAGGAGTTAAAAAAACTCTGGCAGGAAAGTGAAGACGCAGTGACACGCGCTTCCCTGATGAATCTTGCCGTTTACAGCGAAGAGCCCGGTTCGCTGCAAAGTAACACACAGCTCATCGCAAAAATTACTGAGAACCACGCTTGTCGCGCGATCGTCATCGAAGCCGATTGCAACGCAAAAGAGGATCGCGTGGACGCCTGGATCAGCGCGCATTGCCACGTCAGCCGTGCCGGCAGCAAACAAGTTTGTTCCGAACAGATTTCATTCCTGCTAAAAGGCGGGTGCACCACTCTGCTACCAAGCATAGTTTTCTCGCACCTCGATTCCGACTTGCCATTCTACGTCTGGTGGCAGGAGGAATTCCGTGAGCCGATGGATACGCAACTTTGGGAATGGGTCGATCGCGTCATCTATGACAGCCAGGGCTGGAACAATTTTCGCGCACAAATGCGTTTGATGGAGTCCGCACAACAAGAGGCGAACCAGCGCATTGTGCTTTGCGACCTGAATTGGACGCGACTGGACAACATTCGTTTCGCGCTGGCACAATTCTTTGATCATCCCGCCTCGCATCATCATTTTGGTAAAATCAATGAAGTGCGAATCGAGTTCGCGCCCGGCTTCAGAGCGACCGCTCTTCTCTTTACTGGCTGGCTTGCGGCGCAATTGAACTGGCGCGCTGAGAAAACAGATGGAGCGAACAAGCTTCACTTTGTTGGTCCCTCCGGGCGAAAGATTGACGCCGAGTTGCGCGAACGCCCTGGAGAACCCATCGGCGGAATCGCTTTGGCAACGCCCGAAGTGGAATTTCTGGTGACGCACGCCGAGTGCGGCGATCTCCTGGAAGTTTCACGCGCGAAACCCGGCGACAAACGCATGCCACAGTTGATGCCGGCAGGGAAAAATGATCCGGTGAGTTTAATGAGCGAAGAGCTGATGCGCGGCGGACCGCATCATGTTTACCTGAACGCGGTGAATTGCGTTCGGGAATTTCTGTAGCCACGGCTCTGTGAGCCGTTCAACTTCGCGGTCTGGAGGCGACCGCCCACAGGGCGATGGCCACAATGCTACGGCAGGTTCGCTTCAATCAGCGCACACAATACGCGCACGTTCTTCTCAATCGAAAAAAGCTCTCGCGCACGCTCGTGACCAGCGTGACCAAGTTTTTGCGCTAGCAAACGATCATCAATCAATTTTTCGATTACGGCAGCGAGCGCCAGTGCATCGCCCGGTTGCACCAGAAAACCTGTTTCATTTTGCGCCACCATTTCAGGAATGCCGCCGATGTCGGTCGAGACAACCGGTAATCCCGTCGCCATCGCTTCCATGATGACCGTAGGCAGATTGTCCATCCCGCCCTGAGGATCGACCACGCTCGATAGCACGAAAACGTTTGCCGCCACCAAACGCTGCCGGACTTCACGCTGCGGTTTTGCACCCGCTAACGCGACGCGATTTTCAAGATCCAGCTGTTTGATTTGCTCGCGCAATTCGTTTTCGAGCGGGCCTTCACCCATGATCTCGCATTGAAACGATTTGCCGCGTCCTGCAAGCAATCCGCAGGCGCGAATCAAATTGGCAAAACCTTTTTTCGCAATCAGACGACCAACCGCAACGATCAGTGGTGGACTAGAAGAAAAATCGGCGTGTCCGAATCCGGCGAGATTCAGGCCATTGTAAATGCGATGAATGCGATCGGCGCGTTCCGGAAATCGCTCTCGCAAAAATTGCGCAGCGTAGTCGGTCTCAGTGACGATTACGTGCGCTGCATCGACGAGCTTATCAAGTCCAATCTCGAATGCTCGCGGCGCAAAAATGTCGTTGGCGTGCGCAGTAAAGCTGAATGTCACGGGAAAAAATCTTTGGACCCAGAAAGCGGTGCGCGCAGCCATTCCCGCGAAGTGCGCGTGAACATGTCGAATGCCCATTTCTTTCAGGCGCAGCCCGACGTAAACAGCCTGATAAAGCCGAAGGAAATCGGTCCGCCGACCCCATTCATCGAGAGCACCGATGATTTCTGTAGTGAGCTTGCCTTTTTTCGAAGCCCGGTGAACCCACTCCAGTAATTGCTTTTCTTCAGGTAAACACTCGACACGTTGGACGATTCGCGTGTCCCAATCCTGCGGCGGTTCGTCTTTCGGATTGCGGATCGAAAAAACCGGCGGCGCGATGCCCTGCCGCGCAAGCTCAGCTACTTCCCGGTAGCAAAACGTTTGTCCGAATGACGGGAATCGTTCGAACAGATAAGCGAACTGCCTCATCACTGCGAATTACTGTAGCGGCGGTCTGCGACCGCCGAAATTAAAGTCGCGCAACCTTTGCAAGTTGCGCACTGAACATCGCAAGGTACCAACTGGGACTATCTTTACGGCGCTCATAGAGCGCCGCTACAGTTGAAATCCATCCCTACGCACTGTCGCGCTTTACCGGAATCGGTTTCTCGGATTCATCAACAGCGACGAGAGTAAAGACACCGTGTGTGACGCGACGCTCCTCGCCCGTCATGTAACGCGTCACCCAAACCTCCACCGGAATTGTCATTGAAGTTCGCCCTATTTTCTCCACTCGCGCGTAACACCTGACCGTATCCCCCACCCGCACGGGTTCGAGAAACGACATCCCTTCCATAGCTACCGTGACAACTCGCGCCTGCGCAGTTTTCGCCGCGAGAATGCCGCTGCCAAGGTCCATTTGCGATGTCAACCATCCGCCAAAAATGTCGCCGTTCGGATTTGTGTCCTTCGGCATGGCAATCGTTTGAATCACCAGTTCGCCTCTCGATTCGTTTGCCATTTCTGCGGAGAATAGCACAACCTACAGCTTTTCTATGACCAGGAATTAGGCTGTGCCTACCTGGGCGTCAGCTCGCTCGCGTTCTCGGCAGATGGCAGCCGCTTCGCCTACGGGCGAATGGACGCTGTCGTAGCGGTTGCAACGAATCCATTTCCTCCCAAGGCGAGCCGGTAGCCTTTTCTACACAATCAGCATGCAATCCCCGTAGCTGTAAAAGCGATAGCGGTCACGAATCGCCCGCTCATAGGCGCGGAGCAAAAATTCGCGCCCTGCAAACGCGCTGACCAGCATCAGCAGAGTCGAACGCGGCAAATGGAAATTGGTCAGCAGAACGTCGACCGCTTGAAAATGATAAGGCGGATAGATAAAGAGGCTGGTCGCGCCTTCTTGCGCGAGAATTTCTTCGCCTTTGCGTCTTGCGGATTCCAGCGTGCGCACTGTAGTCGTTCCAATCGCGACGACACGGCGCGCATTGTTGATCTTGCGCGCGGCTTCTTGTGAAATCGAGAAGCGCTCCGCATGCATGCGATGCTCGGCGATGTTTTCCGATCGCACCGGCAGAAATGTTCCCGGCCCAACATGCAGAGTTACAAACGTGTGCGGAATTTCACTTAAAATTTTCGGAGTGAAATGAAGACCGGCCGTGGGCGCGGCGAGCGCGCCGGCCGCATGCGCAAAAACAGTCTGATAGCGCGCTGCGTCCTTCTCATCGCTCAGTCTGTTGATATAGGGCGGCAACGGCATGGCGCCGCCCGCATAAAGATCGGCATCTTTATCCGATGTCACGATGCGCTCGCCGTCGTCTGTGATCTCCTCAACTCGCAAACTCACATTGTCGATCCTTGCTGTCGCGCCAACGCGCATTTTGCGTCCCGGCTTGACCAAACACTTCCAACGGTTCGGGCCAAGGCGTTCAAGAAACAAAAATTCAATCAAGCCATCGTCCGAGAATCGTCGCGCTGGCAGAACGCGGGTGTCGTTTAGGACAAGCAGATCGCCCGGCTGCAAAAACGTTTTCAGTTCGCGAAATTGGCGATGTTCGATGGTCTGCTCGGCGCGATGCAGCACCATCATGCGAGAATCTTCGCGGCGCGCGGGGGGGCGCTGCGCAATCAATTCCCGAGGCAAATCATAATGGTAATCGCTCAGTCGCGAGCTCATCGTTGCATGATCAAAGAGATTGCGTCCGCGTGCAAAACTTTGGATGATCGCCGCAAATGACAGAGCCAGCTCTCGACTTTGTGATCGCAGCGCTGGAGAAAATGCGCGAGTCAAGCGATCGCGCGCCGCGCGCATCAAGAACTGTGCTTGTGCGATTGCAAACGGCTAATCCTGTAGCCGCTTCCCTATGGGAAGCCCACGCGTTGCCCGCAGGGCGACGGCTACAGCCAGGCGCACTGAACAAAGGAAAATTGCTTGAGCCTATTCGCGAACGCGTTCGCGCTTGCACGAAATGCGCGCATCTCGCCTGCTCACGCACACAGACAGTGTTCGGCGTAGGAAATCCGGACGCTGACTTAATGTTCATCGGCGAAGCGCCCGGAGTAGATGAGGACAAGCAAGGAGAACCATTCGTCGGACGCGCCGGACAATTACTGACAAGAATTCTCAAGGCGATGAACTTCGCGCGCGAAGACGTCTACATCGCAAATATCCTCAAGTGCCGACCGGACACGCCGCCGGGCACATTTGGAAACCGCGCTCCGACGCCGACGGAGATGCAGACGTGCCGGCCATATCTGGTGGAGCAGATCGAGATTATCCAGCCGAAGATCTTGGTCGCGCTCGGCGCAGTCGCGGTGGAAGGCCTGCTTGGAATGCGTGGGACGATGCGGGAACTGCGCGGCCGCTGGCACGCTTACAACGGCGTCCCGCTCATGATCACGTACCACCCTGCCTATTTGCTGCGGAACCAGGCGCCTTCGGAAAAACGCAAAGTGTGGGAAGACATGCTGCAGGTATTGGAGCGACTCGAGCAACCAATTACTGAGCGACAGCGAAATTATTTCTTGTAAGCGCGCGCGAACATCGCATTGATCGATTTTCGCGATGCGAAAGTCACGCCAAGGCGCAAAACCGCCGCGCGCACTTGGGCACGCGGGACTTTTACAGTGCACTCCAATGCCCTCGCTCCAGCCTTATCTAGAAGAGCAAGGGTGCGCGCCCCGATCAATGCCGGCAAAACTGTGGCAGCGCGCACGCGGCGGTTCTGAATCGCAGCCGAGTATTCCAGGCCGCACTCGAGCCTGGCCTTTGCTTTGTCGAGCCAGCTCCGATAAATCGGCTGGAAGCGCTCCGGTTGGGAGAGAATCTGCGATGCAGGCAGATGCACCGCGCTTAATTCGAATTCCGGAAAATAACATCTGCCGGTTCGAAGATCGGAGCCGGTATCGCGCAGCACATTAATCAACTGAAGCGCCATACCGTAGCGCTTGCCGACCGCCAGCATCTCATCCTCGCTCAGGCTTGCGAAGTTCCGAACATGCCGGAAACAGAGTCGCGTCCAAAACTCGCCTACACAACCGGCAACCAGATACGTGTAGTCATCCAGATCGGCAGCGGTGCCGAGCGCACGGATTTCTTGCGGGTTATCGAAGCGCTGTAGATCGAGCATCTGGCCGCTCGTGATTTTCTCGAGCACCATGCGAACGTCGTCGCGATCTGCGTGCTCCATTTGGTCGAGGCAATCAAAGCAATCAGGCAAGGACTCAAGCAGCTCTCGTTCGCTCTTGTTCGCCTGTAGCGGGACAAATGACGCGATCAGATCGACAACGACATCGCGGGAAGCTTTGCCCTCAATTCCGTGCGAAACCATCTTCAGAGTTTCGATCCGCACGAGATTAGAAATTCCGGTCGTGTCGGCAATGCTGTCCGTTGCCCGTGCGAGCAGATATGCGAGCGCGACTGGTTCGCCTAATTGCGCCGGCAAAAAGCGGATCGAAAGATAAAATGAACGGGAGACCGAGCGCAGGAGTGCTGTCTCCAAATGAGAGCGCGCGGCCACGAAATGCATTTCTAACAAAAATTCATCGCCCGATATTTCTTACCTCGATCCGATTGGACGCTGAGTTACCGAGGCCGAGCTGGCTGGCAAAGTCGACATAGGCCGCCAGTGGACCGATCGCACGCAGACTCGCGCGTACGCGCCATTCTTCCAAACGCTTCAAGGCGACGGCGTCCAAAGCGATCGGGTCTCTGCTTGCGTACAGCGTGGCATGATGAACCGCGTAGTTCGGCTGCGGCTGCGGCCCGCCTGCATATTGCGCAGTGAGGCCGTCCATCAAATTGAAGACGACTTTCTTTGCAATGAGCGGATTAGAATAAATTTCTGCAAGACTTTCCGCGCCAAAACGAGAGCCTTGGGCAAAACGACGCCAGTTGTCGATGTTCGGAATTGTCATGTTGTAAATGCAACCGGCGATTCCATTCGTTTCACTGATACTCATCACGGGGACATTGATAATTTTGGTAACTTCGGTCGACACGATCTTCGAAAAATGACTCACATTGCTGGTGTTCTCAGTATCGGACAGAATGGGCTCTTTCGTTATGTTACCGACGTACTCGAAATCGCCCCAAACCAGTTTCCCGATTAAAGGGGCCGACAGGACGGCTTTGGGATCATAGCCGTCATGCGGCGCGATTGCTTGTAGCTGGTAACCATCAATTCCCGGCCGGTAACCGGCTCCCTTGATTCCACCGAGAGACCGGTCCCAAACAATTATGCTGCTGCGAGGGTGCCCAGCTGCCACGAGCCCATCGACAATCGCATTCACGATATCGTGGTGTGTCGTAAAAAGGTCACCGCCCGCTGCGCAGATTTTAATTCCAATCTTGTCGTTTGGGGAAACGAGCGACGCCCACGCCTTCGCCACGTCAGACTGTCCGGTGGCGGCGAGGACAAGCCGGTTCACCATCTCATGCACGACGCGCGGGTTCGTGTTGTAATCTTTGATTGAGCGGGGATCATGCACAGAATACACAATCGAAGGGGTCGGCGCGGGCTGGGGTGCTTGCGCCAGCCCGGAGGAGGTAACGGCGCAAAACAGAACGAGAGCTACGTTTCGCATCAGCAAGGTGGCTTCACGGTGGCAAACGGATTTTATGAGTAACATCGCGAATCACAACTATTCGAGAATGCATACAAAATTTGTAGAACCGCTGGCGCCTGACACAGACGCCCTACAATTCTCGCGCGAAACGATTGGCCCAATCCGTCATATCTACGTTCACATTCCTTTCTGCGCACGTATCTGCCCGTACTGCGCGTTTTACAAAGATTTACTCGATCGTTCGCAGACCCGGCGGTTTTGTGAGGCGATCTTGAGCGAACTGGAACAATACCAGGGAACGGCAGTCTCCAGATCGCCGCGGCGACTTGGAAGTCGCCGTTCCTTGGTCCCTGAGACCATCTACTTCGGTGGCGGCACTCCGACAGCACTTACGACTGCGCAATTGGAATTTTTGCTCGAAGGCTTTCGCGAACGGCTCGATCTCTCATCTGTTGGAGAGTGGACGATCGAAGCAAATCCGGGGAGCGTGTCACCGCGAAAAGCAGGCACCCTCAAAAAATTCGGAGTCACTCGAATCAGCCTCGGCGTACAATCTTGGGACGACGACCTGCTAAAATTGCTCGGACGCGAGCACAACGCTCGGCAAGCGGAAGAATCGTTTCATCTTCTGCGCGCAGTCGGGTTCTCGAACATTAACGTCGACCTGATGTTCGGATTACCAGGCCAGACAATTGAGCAATGGAGATTGACGCTGGAGAAAACGATCGCTCTCCAGCCTGATCATATCTCTGCCTATTGCCTCACGTACGAGGAGGACACAGAGTTCTTTCTGCGGCACGCGCGCGGCGAATTCCGGCAGGACGCAGACGTGGACGCTGATTTTTTCGATATGGCGATATCGATCTTGGAGGATGCTGGCTATGAACACTACGAAACCTCAAATTATGCGCGTCCGGGGTTTTCATCACTTCACAATCGTGCGTACTGGCGCGGTAGCAATTATCTGGGCATCGGCCCGAGCGCGGTTTCGACCGTTGGTATGCGGCGTTGGCAGAACGTCCGTGATTATCGCACCTACATCGATCGCGTTGTTTCCGGCCAATCACCGCATGGATCGAGCGAAAATCTGACGGACGAAATGAAACGCATGGAGCGAATCGCGCTCTCGCTGCGGACTCGCGACGGAGTTTCTGCTGCGGATTTGAAACGTTTCGTCCGACAAACGAACGAGTTTATCGCGCTCGGACTGCTTCGAGAAT
>CATPBS010000053.1 GCA_955652715.1 uncultured Candidatus Udaeobacter sp. | reverse complement strand
TTCGATCACTTTGACTCCGAAGTCGCTAATCCTAGCAAAGCCGGACAACTGGCCCATCCCGCTCTTATCTTCAAGAGGAGTCCAGTCGATGAGCTCATACTGTGAAAGCTGGGCGACAGCGCGCACCCAGTCACGGCGGCTTATACCTCCTGGCGGCTGGACCGCCTGCTCGACGCGGCCGAAGGGGATGGAACCTTCGCTTCGACGCTCATAGAGAAGCTGTAGCAGGCATCCTCTAACAACAGAATCCTTCATAAACTTTGCTAATATGCTCTGCATCTTGCGCACCAACAACTCAGCTCGACGGGTGCAAGTCTGTGCTTGGAAATGCGGGTCGCGTCACGCGATCGGATACGATCGAGAAGATGAACAATACAGGCGGCAGATTCCGCCGCCGAATCTTAGGCGGATAATTTATTGCGCCCAAGGATTTTGAACGACAATCCCTGCGGGAATGTCTAGGTTTCCACTATGACCAAACTTATTGCGTTAATAACGGCGGGACTCTTTGCGGCAGGCACGATGTTCGCAGGCGAACACGGCAACTGCACAAAGCAAGTCGGAAACCAAGCGAAGGCGGCATGTCAGGTTTCATTGGCCAGTCTTAATCTGACACCTGATCAGAAGACGAAGATGGACGCGGTGATGGCCGAGCATCAGAAGGCCGGTTGCTCTGAAGCGAGCGAGACCAAATACATGCAAGAGGCAAAATCGATCCTGACGAAGGAGCAGTACGCGAAGTTCAAAGCCGAATGCAAAGGCAAAGGCGAAAAAGGTAACACACAGACCTGATCGCGGACTTACAATTAGATCAACGCTTCGCGCCGGGAGCAATCTCGGCGCGTTTTGCGTACCGGATTCTATCAGGCAACCGCGTGGGCGAGGCCTGGTCACTAGCACGGACCGCAGGAATTTTGCGGCTGACACAGCCACCGCTACAGCAAAGACGGCGGTCAGCGACCCCTGCTACAGATGCTGTGCTTAGCGGTCTTTGACTAGCAATCGCAGCTCTTGCCGCAATTGCATGCTTTCCCGTTATTCATCGGGCAATTCTTGCCGGTCTTCTTGCACGAGGGCTGGTCTGCCGCGAACGCAGTGGCGCAAATCAGCGCCGCCAGAATCGAAAAAAGAATTTTGCTGTAACTTTTCATACAGATTCAACTTTCCCACATGGCTAAAGTTTCGCGAGGAAAAAGATAGCCCAGCGATTCCTAATCACCGAACGAGCACTGAGAACGCAAACGATAATGAATGCCAAACCAACCAGGAGATTCCCATGGATCGTCTACGCGGTCGTGCTTTTCACGATTCTTGCGGTAGCACTGGCGCCGGCAGGATCGGTCGTGGTGTGCGGTTGGATTGCCAATATGCACGGCTGCAAGGTGGATGAAGGCTCAGTGCATCCCTGCATGATCGGAGGACACGATTACGGTCAGCTTCTTTATACGCTCGGCGTCCTTGGTTGGCTGATGCTTGTTACTCTTCCCGGCGGCGTATTCGCATTCATCATTTGGTTGATCATTCTCGTCCTCCATCGCGCAAACTGGCGAAAGCGATTCGGTGCCGGAGTGCCTCCTCCGATCCCGCAGCCGCCATCACTGGCGTGAACGGTATGGTCAGGGCTAATGATCTCTTGTTAAGAGTTGAGACCAAGCGCGTTTAGAACTGTGAGAGTTCACATCCTTCAGTTTCTCGCCCTGCAAGCTATCGCGTGCATCCCACTCGATGCGGAAGAGACGCATGCCGCCGCGACAACAGCGAAGCCCGCATTCGTTCTTGCAGGCGTCGGTTATTTGCATCGCTGGTCGATGAATGATCAACATGAATTTACGCCTGAAGGTCAAGAGGACCTCGAGAAGTGGTCGGACATGATCACGATAAACGTTTATCCGAACGCTCATGACGGTGACGCGCTGGCAGCTAAGGCGAACGCGGTCCTGGAAAATTACAAAAATCACAAAGGTATGGTGCTCAGGACAAATTCCATCCCTCGGACACCGGATCGGCCCGCGGAACATTTGATCGCCGTCGTCTTTGGCCGGCCAAACTTTATCGAAGTGGCGTTTGCTCGCTTCAAATTGCTGGACGGCGTCGGATGCTCGATTGTCTATTCACATCGCATTTACGGCGAGAAAATTGGCGACCAGATGAGTGCCTGGCTGGATCATAACGGTCCGAAGACGGAAAGGATGCTGATGGATTGGAACGACATGCCATCGCCAGCTTCACTCCGTGAGCTGCCACGCAAAGAAGGTCGCTCCAGCGACGCGAAAGCTTCGCCTCAGAAATCCCAATAGACGTCATCGCGTCGATATAGAAAAGCCGCAGTCGGCAACAGCTACAGAATTTTTGCGGCTGACACAGCCGCCGCTACAAGCGAACCTTCGGGCCGATGAAGGATCTTACTCAGGGCTCGGTCACCAGGCATTTGCTGCATATGTCGGCGTTTTTGGCTGTGAGCATGGTGGTGCAGACTCTTTATCTGTTGGCCGATCTCTACTGGGTGGGACACCTCGGGAAAGAAGCGATCGCGGCCGTAGGCGTCGCAGGTAACATCACGATGGTTGTGCTGGCGCTCACCCAAATGCTCGGCGTGGGCACAACGACGTTGATTTCGCAGGCCGCCGGAAGAAAGGACCAGCCGCGAGCCGAGCTGGTGTTCAATCAGTCTTTCGTCATGTCGATCTTGATTGCGCTCGCCCTCGGCGTTGTCGGATTTCTCGTCCGCCCTGCTTATTGTGAATGGCTGAGCGCGGATGCGACGACAGCGACGTTGGCAAAGGCGTATCTGCTCTGGTTTCTTCCCGGGCTTTTATTGCAGTTTCCTCTGGTGGCGCTGGGCTCGGCGCTGCGCGCCACCGGGATCATCAAGCCGGCCGTCGGATTCCAAGTGCTCAGCGTGCTGCTCAACATCGTGCTTGCTCCCCTGCTGATTTTTGGAATTGGGCCGTGGCCCAAACTTGGAGTGACCGGCGCAGCGCTCGCAACGTTCATTTCCATTCTCGTCGCTGATGTGCTGATCGTAATTTATTTCGAAAAGAAATATCACTATCTGCGTTTCCGGTTTCCGCTTTTTAGGCCGCAGACAAAAATTTGGGCAGGAATGCTGCGCATCGGTGTGCCGGCCGGCGCTGAGTTTCTGCTGCTCTTCGTTTACATCATGCTCGTTTATGCAATCATCCGCGGCTTTGGACCAGCAGCTCAGGCAGGTTTCGGAATCGGCGCGCGCGTGATGCAGGCGCTTTTTCTACCGGTGGTGGCGCTCAGCTTTGCTGTGTCGCCTGTGGTGGGTCAGAACTTTGGCGGCCGTCGCGCCGACCGGGTCCGTCAATCTGTCTATTCGGCGATCGGCATAGCGTCGCTGATGATGCTGGTGCTTACGTTGATCGCGTTCCTCGCGCCGGCGACGCTGATTCGCATTTTCTCACCCGACCCACGGGTGATTGCCTTCGGCAGCGAATACCTTCGGATCGTCTCTCTGAATTTCGTGTCGGCGGGAATTGTTTTTACAACTTCCAGCGTTTTCCAGGGAATCGGCAACACTTTGCCGCCGCTGTTTAGCTCGATGACACGGCTGATCTTGTTTGCGCTGCCCGCGGTGCTCATCTCGCGGACGCCCGGCTTTGAGATCAGGTACGTCTGGTATCTATCGGTTGGGTCCATCGTTCTTCAGATGTGCGTTAATCTTTTGCTGCTCCGGCACGAACTGCGAAAGCGACTTCGATTCGAAGAACCGGGAACTTTTATTCCAGCAAGCGCGACGGCGTCGTAGTTCGCGTGCTCTCAAATTGCGTGCGCGCTTTCTATCGCGGCCATGATCGCGCAAGGAGTTTAGACGCCAGCAGAATCACGAACGTTGCGACACAAAGCCAGGCGAACCAATCGCCAGTTAGCGTATAAAACGTTTCATCGCGCGCGACGTTTACCTTTCCAGTAATCGATACGAAGCGACCGGGCATCGTCGCCGTTTCCGCAAGGATATGGCCGCGGTTGTCGCTCAGAGTTAACAATCCGTTGCGCGCCGACCTCGCGAGTGCGAAGCCGTTCTCGACCGCACGCAGTACGGCCATGCGCGCGTGCAACCAGCGATCAAGATTAAAGTCCCACGCAGGGACAAGCAGCAGGTTCGCGCCGTCGGTGGCGTATTCGCGGCTGAGCTTCGGAAAATCCATGTCCTTGCAAATTTGCAATCCCCAACGCCCGGACGGCTGGTCGAGAATGACTCGTTTGTCACCGGGTTGTTCGGGCTCGACGCCCGGCAAAAGATGATGCTTGTCGTAATTCGCCTCCAATTTTCCATTGGGCGAATAAAAGCGAGAAGAATTGAACGCAGCGGATGGCGTTTTTCGAACCACGCCAAGGACAATCGCTGCGCGTGTAGCAACCGCAGCTGAAGAAAAGAGCGCGTCCACTTCTGCCAACGCGCTCTCGCTCACGCGTGCAATTTTTTCCGGGAGAACAACGGCCTGCGTTCCCGCTGGCGTAACGCGGCGAACTTCGTCTGCGTACTCACGCAACAGTTTCAGTGCCTGCTCTTCCATGCCGAGATAAACACTCATCGGCACGTCCTTGGCGATGAGTGCTACCGCGACGGGTTGAGCTGAAGGGTTCGATTGCAACCGGCATTTGCCAAAAACAAACACCCCGCAAACGATAACGCCGGCGACGATTGCGAGCGCGCGACGTCGCCATGGTTTTCCCGCACCGCTCAAGAGAGCTGCGACGGTGCCGGCAAAAAGAAATATGATGAAGCTGATTCCCCAGATACCGGTGATCGAGGCGATCTGGATCACGGGAAGACAATTCATTTGTGTGTAGGCAAGATTGCCCCATGTGCTGTGCGGCGACGCGATCGCGTTGAGATATTCGCACGTTACCCAGTAAACAGGGAAAGCGAACGACGCCAGGAAGAGGGACCCGCGTCGGAGAAAGCTGCGCACGAATAGAACGCCCAAACCGAACACCACGGCAGGAATTACAAGGAAGAGGACGACGACTTGCAGGGGCAGCTCGATTTCATGTCTGAGGTAATTCCATTGGTTCGTTTCGCCAACCAGCCACGCGAGTGAACCGAGCACGAAAGCGGACATGCCGTGAAGTCGCGGCGCTATGGCGAGCACCGGGATGGGCGCCAACCAAAGCAACCACCAAATCGGATGGAGCCCAGGCCAAGATATGAAAATGCAGCCGCTGCGAGACCGGCGGCGATGACAAGAAGAAGGTTACGACGTCGCATTCAGAGACGCCATGATGTGGTTGTTCTGTACTACTCTGGCAAGACAGGAATTTGAATATGGCGATCCGATTGCGAGAGGCGCACTCAAATCCGCGCGGAACGAGGAACCATCTTCACGAGGCCCCTTCAGCAGCGGCCTCACCTCAGGTGACTCGGGGCTCCAGTTGAATCTGGAGATCGCGCTAAGCGGTGTCTCAGCGAAGGTTAAGCCCTCTCAACTGGCTTTTCAGCCGGTCAAAAGTGCGTTGAGACGTCGGATGACGTAATCAAAGGTTTCTTACATGATCGGCGCACTCTGTCAAGGCGTTTTTCAAGTCTGGCTCTATCGAGTTTGGCTAAATCGGCGTGGCGTCTGGACAACTTAATTAAGCGGCGAGCCGGGCGAGCTTTCGCTCAGGTCACGTGCGGACAGACTTCTTCAATCCCGTTGATCAATTCGGGAATATTGATCGGCTTGGCGAGAACTCGATGCCCTTCGATGCTGAGGCCAGTCTTCGTCTCAGGCTCTGTGACTAACGCGGTGAGAAAGATAATCGGCGTAGTTTGCAATTCCGGATCGGCCTCAATTTGTGCCGCTACTTCGCTTCCATCTGTCTCCGGCATCATGATGTCCAGCAAGATCACATCCGGCCTAAAATTTCGGGCGCTTTGATGAGCCTTGGCAGCAGCGTTTTCTTCAAGCACCAGATAGCCGCCGGCCTTTTCGAGAAGGATTTTGACCAGGTGCGTGCTGTCCGAGTCATCGTCGACAATCAGGATGCGTCGCCTTTCTTTGATCATGGATCTGGTGATTGCATCGATCTCAGATTGATCGAACCAATAGACGTGAGACCGCGGTGGATTTTGACCGACGATATACGAAGCGTTGACGCTAAATCCGTTCGCATCTTCGATGACTTGGATCAAACCCGATACTTCCGATTCTATTCCGTCTCTCACTGGCCTGAACGTCACAGTTCGTCCGTCGATCTCCTCAGGAGACAGCGGCAGCTTAACGGTCGGCGGTCTGTATCCCATACTGCGTGCCGTTAACCTTGCGGTTTTGGTGATTCGCCGGGCTTTGCGGCTTCGCCGGGTTTTGGCCCCGCGCCGCCCGCGGGCGCGCCGCCGCCGGAAAGATCTTGATCGGGGACGGCGAGAATGTCGTGCTCATTGAACGATTCGGGATGATTGGCCAGTTCTTTGCGCAACGCAGCAATCTGCTCGGCTGTGACTGGAGTGGCGTTGTTCCCCCACTCGCTTCGCTCGTACGTGAGAACGTCGGCAATTTTTTGGTCAGTCAACGTTTTGTCCCATGGTTGCATCACTGCTGTGCCATACTGCTGGCCTTTGATTTTGACCGGGCCCTGCAAGCCTTTGAGAACGATCATCGCCGGCCGACGTGAACCGCCAGTTGTAAACTCGGAACCAGCAAGCGGCGGATATTGACCGGTCACACCGAGGCCGTTTGCTTGATGGCAAGTC
>CATPBS010000052.1 GCA_955652715.1 uncultured Candidatus Udaeobacter sp. | reverse complement strand
GTCCACCACCCGATCATGATCAGACCCGGCAGCACGAAGATAATCGATGACAGCGTGCCCGCCGCCGAGGCGACCGTCTGCACGATGTTATTTTCCTGAACTGTTGCGTCACGGACGGCTCGCAGGATCGCCATCGAAATCACCGCCGCTGGAATCGACGTCGAAAAGGTAAGACCAGCCTTGAGGCCGAAATACACATTCGCCGCGGTGAACACCAGCGTGATGATGACGCCGACGATTAGGCCGCGAACCGTAAGTTCGGCGCGATTATTCGCGCGGGTTTGTTGATTGCCGTTCACGATGCGTCTTTCAATTCCAAATTACGTGGCCCGGCTCTCTGCCCGACCAACGCGAGCGGAGAATAGTGTGGAATGGCAAAACGGGTCAAGAAGTGTAGTTGAATCTGGCACACGGATTCCGCTGCGTCGGCACATTATCGGCGCCGCTCCGCACTTGCGCCCGGCTGACGCGCTGCGTGCACGCCCAAATCAGAACAGCTCCACCGGCGAGCGTTTGCCGCCTTCGACGCTGGGCTCTTTGGCACGTTTTTCACCCAAAGTCGCGACACGCAGGTCCCAAATCTCATTGTCAATCTTGCGAAAGGCGGCTTCCGAGAATTCGTCGGGCGGCACGATCTTTTTCTTGAACCGTTCGACGCTCGCGAGCGCTCGGTCGGTTTGATCAGATGGTAACGTGCCGAGAATGAGATGCACGTTTTCAATCTCGGGAATGCGATGGCAAATCATGGCGAGATCATTTCCCGCCGCGACGGCCAGACGAATCGTATCTTCGAGGCGATATCCGGTGAGAATCGCGCCCATATCGAGATCGTCGGTCATGATGAGACCGTCGAATCCGAATTCATTGCGCAGCAAATCTGTAATAATCTGCGCCGACAAGCTGGCGGGAGTCTTCTCAGACTCGAAACAGGGATACCAACCATGACAAATCATAATGCTGTCTACAATTCCCTGTTCGAGATAGGGGCGATTGACCTCAATCGCCCGCGGGCGGTTCGGTGAACCGCCCCTACCTATGAAATGGCGAAATACCGCTAGTTCATTACGATCCAGTTCTTCCCGCGTGCGATCAATCCGCGGCAACTGGTAATGAGCATCTGAAGTTGCAGCAGAGTAACCGGGGAAATGTTTGCCGCAGCTGGCGATCCCCTGCCCTCTCATCGCTTCGTTGAATGCCCCGGCATTTCGAACGACTTGTTCGACGGTCTTGCCGTAGCAACGGCCGCGCAACGAATTGTCGGCATCATCATCAAATGAAATGTCGAGCACGGGGCACAAATCCAAATTGAACCCGAAAAGGCGCAGCAAACGCCCGGTGATATCGCCGTGACGCCTGATCAGATCGACTTCGTCCTGATCTCGGAGCTGCTGCGCGTTCGGTGGTTCGTTGCCGATCAAGCGCAATCGTGATACGCGGCCGCCTTCCTGGTCGACGGTGATGATCGGTTCGACCTCACTCAGGTCGCGCAAATCGTCGATGAGCTTTCGCAATTGCGCGGGGCTCTCGATGTTGCGACCGAAAAGAATGAACGCACCTGGCTGCACCCGCCGGAACAACTGCGCCGTTTTCGCGTCCAGTTCTTTGCCTGGCACACCAGTCATGATTAGTTGACCGAGCGAACTGGTATTCATAGGGTCGCAACTTAGATGTCCATCTTCCGCGGCGCAAAGGATCAACGTCCAACATCCAGCGCTCAATTCAGAACTTGGCTCGTTGACGGCCGCCAGTTGAATCTTGGGCGTTGAGCGTTGAGCGTTGGGCGTTGAAAAAGATCGCGATCTATGGCGGCACATTCGACCCGATTCATCACGCGCATTTGATTCTTGCTCGCGACGCTCTCGAGACACTCGGGCTCGACGAGGTAATCTTTGTGCCGGCGGCGATTTCTCCTCTAAAGAAGGCCGCTCCCGTTGCGAGCGGCGAATTACGATTAGCAATGTTGCGGGCGGCGATTAAAGGCGAGCCGAACTTTGCGGTGGACGACTGCGAGCTGCGTCGCCCACCACATTCCTACACGATCGATACGGTTGAGGAAGTTCGGCGACGCAACAGTGACGCAGCGGTTTACTGCTTGATTGGCGAAGATAACGTGGACAGACTTACGAGGTGGCATCGCTTTACCGAGCTGGAAAAAATGGCCCGTTTCGTCGTTCTCGATCGGAGCGGGCAGCCGCCTACTCGCTCTTATCCCGTCATTGACCGCAAACTCGACATCTCGGCCACGGAAATAAGAAGGCGAGTTGCGTCCGGCCGGTCCATTCGCTATCTCGTACCGCCAGCAGTGGAAGAAATTATCCGTCGCGAGAAACTTTACCTGGAGCAACCGAAATAACGCCGGAAAATTTAGCAACCACCTGCGCGGAATTCGCCTCGAACAAAAAGGCCGAAGACATCGTTGTGCTGGACTTGCGCGGCATCTCGACGTTTACGGATTTTTTCGTGGTCTGCTCCGGCACGTCCGAGCCTCAGCTGAAAGCAATCGCAAACGAACTCGAAGCGCGATTGCGAGAGGACCATTCACTTCGGCCCGTAGCGATTGATGGATTTCCCGCCAGCCAATGGGTGGTGCTCGACTACCTGCAAGTGGTTGTCCATATTTTTCATCGCGAGAAGCGCGCCTTCTACAGTCTGGAAGACTTATGGGGCGACGCGCCGCGAATGCAGTGGGAAGCGGCAGCAGCAGGTTGATAGGCGCTGACTACGTAGCGACCGACATCGATCCCCCGTGTGTGTTGATCGAAGCCGCGAATCAATCCGGGCTCCTACGCGCCCTTGGTGCGTAAAACCGCCCTAATTATTTCGGTGACGGCGCAGCCGCTGGAGTAGTCTTGGGTAACATCTGCGCGCCAGGCGCGGCAGGAGCGCCGGGCGCCTGAGGCGGTTTAACGTCCAGCAGTTCTACTTCAAAAATCAGAGTCGCGTTCGGACCAATCTCCGGACTGACCGATCGTTCGCCATATGCAAGGTTCGACGGTACGACCACTTGATATTTTGATCCGACTTTCATCAGCTGAAGCGCTTCCGTCCACCCCTTGATGACGCCGTTAAGTGGAAAAGTGGCCGGCTGGCCGCGCTTATATGAACTGTCGAACTCGGTGCCATCGATTAGGGTGCCGCGATAATTTACCGTCACCGTGTCACTCCCTTTGGGCTGTGCTCCCGTTCCCTCCTTGATGGCCTTGTATTCCAACCCGCTGGCCGTTGTTTTTACCCCGGGCTTCTTTTTGTTTTCATCGAGGAACTTCGCGCCGTCGGTCTTGTTTTTTTCCCCGGCTTGCTTCTGTTTTTGTTCCATGTCTTTCTCGAATTGCGCCATGATATCTTTGACTTGATCGGGTGTCAGTTGCGGCTTACCAGCGATGGCGTCTTTGATGCCGGCGGCGAGGATGTCGGAGTTAATATCCACCTTCTGCCGGCTGAGATTGAATCCGATATTCATGCCGATGCTATAGCTGACCTTGTCCTTCTGGTCTTTAAGTTGTGGTGATTTGTCTTGCCCGAACAACGGCAATGCAAGTAAGGATGCGCTGACAATAAGAATGAAATGTTTCATAAGATAGTATTTCCCGCGCCGGTTTAGTTAAGTTAATCGCCGCAGAAAGCCGCACGCTAATGGATAAATGCCGCCCGTCAAGAAAACAGCACTACTGGTTATTCAGACGCTGTTGGTTTTTATTCTTGTCGCTTATTAGCCTGACGATTCCAGTCTGGCCGCAGATAGCGTGTGCAATCACTCTCTCGCATGGTGACGTTCAGAGGATCGGAAAACGAATCTGGCAAAACGAATGCAATGGAACCATTTCCGGACTCACCTCATGGAATGAAGGCGAGGACTTTGCATCGCTGGGCATCGGCCATTTCATCTGGTATCCCAAGGGAAGTCGCGGCCCGTTTGAAGAGAGTTTTCCCAAACTCGTAAACTTCATCTCAAAACGCGGGGCTAAATTGCCAACATTGCTCTTGAGAGGCGGCGAACAGCCATGTCCGTGGAACTCGCGCGCGGACTTTCTCCGAGCGCAACACACAGTAGAGATGAATCAATTACGCCAGTTTCTCGTCGATACGATCGATCTTCAGGCCGAATTTCTTATTGCACGGTTAGAGGGCGCGCTGCCTAAAATGCTGGATGAAGCGGCACCTGTCGATCGACCCAACGTACAGCAACAGTTCGAGCGCATGACCAGAACTCCACAGGGATGTTACGCCCTTATCGATTATGTAAACTTTAAGGGGGAAGGCGTCCTGCGCACGGAACGTTATCAAGGCCAGGGATGGGGCTTGCTTCAAGTCCTCGAAGCGATGCATGGCACTTCTGACACTGGTGCAGTTGATGAATTCTCCCGCGCTGCGAAGGCGATGTTGATTCGACGGGTGCACAATGCCCCGGCCAGACGTCACGAATCCAAATGGTTAGCGGGTTGGATTCGGCGCGTGAACAGCTACAGTGGCGGCTAACTTATGTGGCGAAAAGTTCCCATAGTGGCGTGCGCGCTTTTGCTGACTGTGTTTACCAGTTCAATCAACGGTCAGTTTCGGCTGTTCGGACCAAGGACAACGCCACCGCCACAACGGTCCGCGGCACAACCAATGCGCAAAGCATCGGAGCTAATTAGCAGACAGGCACCATTGAAGGTGAATCAATCTTTACTCAAACAGGCGACGCAGGACAACACGCACATCGTGGTATCGATTCCAAAGCAGCGGGCTTATCTCATGATGGGCGAGCAAGTCGTGGCTGATGGTCCGATTTCATCTGGCAGACGCGGACACGAGTCGCCCACGGGCCACCTGCACGTGCTCGAGAAAGACCCGAATCACCATTCCAGCCTGTACGGCGACTTTGTGGACTCCTCGGGACGCGTGGTGCGAGGCGGAGTCAGCGCCAGAATCGATTCGGCTCCGAGCGGCACACACTTCGCAGGCGCCGCGATGAAGTGGTTCCTTCGGTTGACCGAAGACGGAGTGGGCATGCATATCGGAATTTTGCCCGGCTATCCAGCTTCGCATGGCTGCATCCGTCAATCGGTTGACGGCGCAAAATTATTTTACGATTACGCAAAGGTGGGCACGCCCGTGGACGTGGGCGATTACTAGGTTTTTCGGGTTGTCATTCTGAGCGGGATCGAGGAATCTCGATATCAAGCAGCAATAGATGTCTCGACTTCGCTCGACATGACAAGGGCGTTAG
>CATPBS010000051.1 GCA_955652715.1 uncultured Candidatus Udaeobacter sp. | reverse complement strand
TTATTACACTGGCTCTTGATCGATTACGGCAAGGCAGAAAGTTGCAGCACCTTGATCGAACGTTCTCGCAGCCGTACATGTCTGACCAGACCGTATGAAATCGACGCAGGAAATTACGCAAGAAGTGCGGGAGCTGGGGCAGTGGATTCCGGCGCTCCGCCAACAAGTCGCTCACGTTGTAGTTGGCCAAAAGTATTTGGTGGATCGCCTTTTGCTGGGTCTGCTCGCTAACGGTCATCTCCTGCTCGAAGGCGTTCCCGGGCTGGCGAAAACGCTCACGGTAAAAACAATGGCCGCGTGCATTCAAACCGGATTTCAAAGATTGCAGTTTACACCCGATCTTTTGCCAGCCGATTTGGTAGGCACACTCATCTACAATCCGCGCACCGGCGAATTTACGACAAAACTCGGACAGATTTTTTCGAACTTGATTTTGGCTGATGAAATCAATCGCGCGCCGGCCAAAGTTCAGAGCGCATTGTTGGAGGCAATGCAGGAACGGCAGGTTACGATCGGCGAAAAAACATATCCTCTTTCCGATCCATTCCTGGTTCTGGCAACGCAAAACCCCATCGAGCAAGAAGGAACGTATCAGCTTCCAGAAGCGCAATTGGACCGCTTCATGTTCAAATTGAACGTTGGTTATCCGCACAAAAAGGAAGAACGAACGATTCTCGATCTGATGGCGACTTCTGCGCCGGATTTGCGAGTGGATTCCGTGATTGAGCCGAAGCAAATCATCGCGGCACGCGACGTAGTTAACAGCATCTACATCGATGACCGCGTAAAGGATTACATTGTGGATGTTGTCTGGGCAACGCGAGAGCCGGCGGCGTATAATCTACGATTGGAAGGTCTCATTCGTTACGGCGCGTCCCCGCGTGCGACCATTTATCTTGCCCTCGGCGCGCGGGCGCACGCGTTCTTGAGCGGGCGCGGCTACGTGACGCCTCAGGACGTGAAAAGCATCGGCCCCGACGTGTTGCGGCATCGAATTATTGTTAGTTACGAAGCGGAAGCGGAAGCGGTCACCAGCGAGACCATCATCGAGCGAATTTTTGCGGGCCTACCTGTACCCTGATCTCTCGAAGTGATCCGTAATCGGTGAACAGTGATCAGAGATGGAATCTGCGAAGTCGTTTCGGGATCTGAAGGTATATCAAGCCGTGCGAGAAGCGGCGCGATTAGTTTTTGAGTTCTCAAAGAGCTTCCCCCTTGGAGAGCGATATTCGCTTATCGATCAGATCCGAAGAAGCTCGCGTGCAGTCAAGGCGATGACCGCCGAAGCGTGGGCCCGCCGTCGAGACAAGGCAGCATTTGTAAACAAGACCGATGAAGCTCTCGGAGAAGCCTACGAAACGCAGTTCTGGTTGGATGATGCCTTCGACAGTGCATATCTATCCAAAGAGACGTTTGACGAGCTAGATAGGCGATATGACGCGATCGGCGGGATGCTCTCGAGGATGATCGACCGCGCCGACGATTTTTGTAAATACGGACCTGCAACCGATTACCGCGGTATCGTGTGCGAAGAAAAGGAATCTCCGTTCACTGATCACTAATCACTGATCACCGATCACATATGGACGCCGCTGAGATTCTCAAAAAGATCAGGACGCTGGAAATCAAAACACGCGGCCTGGTCGAGACTGCCTTCGCGGGCGATTATCACAGCGTCTTCAAAGGCCGGGGCATGAATTTTGAAGACGTTCGCGAATATCAGCCGGGCGACGAGATCCGTTCGATCGACTGGAATGTCACAGCGCGGATGGGCACCGCGTTCGTGAAAAAATTTACCGAGGAACGAGAGCTAACGGTGATGCTGGTTGTGGATGTCAGCGCTTCAGGAAATTTTGGCAGTACAACACAATCTAAACGGGAGCTGGCGGCGGAGGTTGCTTGTTTGCTCGCCTTCAGCGCGATCAGGAACAATGACAAGGTCGGCCTGATCCTTTTCACTGATCGCGTCGAGCTTTATATTCCACCAAAAAAAGGGCGATCTCACACGCTGCGACTCATCCGCGAGATCCTGTTTTTCCAACCGCACGGCCGCGGCACAGAGCCGGCTCTGGCACTTGATTACCTAAACAAGATCGTGACACGACGCGCGGTCGTTTTTTTTATATCGGATTTTCAGGCGCCCGATTTCTCGCGAGCGCTCGCAGTGAGTGGGCGGCGGCACGATTTCGTAGCCATCCACATTAACGACGAACGAGAAAAAGCGTTGCCGAACATAGGCATCATTACATTGGAGGACGCCGAGACAGGGGAACAGGTCGAGATCAACACAGCTGATCGCAAAACACGCGCTTTTTTCATGGATTTTGTTCGTGATCGCGACGCAGAACTTTCCCGCACGCTCCGGCGGAATAATATTGATGCGATCACGCTGCAAACCGGAAAGGATTATTTGCCGGCGCTCCGCTCGTTTTTCAAACAACGGGAACGTCGGGTCCGTGTTCGATGATGAGAAGGGACAAATGGTCAAAGCACTGAAGCGCGTGGTCATCCGGCCGCTTCAACACTTCAACGCTTCAACGGAAATCTAGATGTCGATGTTATCGTTATCACTGGTCGCGGCCGAGGAATTCCACGACATTGCGCCACCGGTGGATTATTCGTTAATTCCGCCGTGGTTAGTTTTCGTGATCGCGTTTGCCGTGCTGTCGCTTCTCGGCCTGGTGGTATGGTTGGTCGCTAAGCGCCGCAAAGCGCCCGTGCCGCCGAAGTTGCCGCGCGAGATCACGCTCGAAGAGCTCGAACGAATTAGCCGCGAAATTGAAAAGATGAGTCCGTACCAGTTCAGCATTCGTGCATCTGACATTTTGCGAAAATACGTGACGCAGCAGTACGGCCTGCCGGCAACCCGACAGACTTCGATCGAATTTCTGACTGCCCTGGCAAAGGCCTCGGCGTTCTCCACCGACGAGAAATCGTTACTCGAGGATTTTTTGAACCGGTGCGACCTGATCAAGTTCGCGCGGTACGAAGCGACAACGTCGGACAGCGAATTGCTACTGCAAGAAGCGATCCGTTTTGTGAAAGGAGGTCAACTTGCGACCGTTTGAGTGGCTGACGCCAAAGAGCGCATTGACGCTCGCTCGCGCCGTTTTGTCATTCAGCCCGAAGTGGAGGAATCTTACCGTTGTCCGCGTCGCGTCATACCAACAATGAGAGATGTCTCGACTTCGCTCGACATGACAAAAGTATTTGAGTGGTGGCCAGCAAATAGCGTGTTGACGTTCGCGCGCCCGTGGCTGCTCCTGTTGCTCCTGGGAATCCCCCTGCTCGCATATTTGCGTGGAAAACGCGGCCCCGCTGCGGCGCTGACTTATTCATCCACAGCGAGCCTTCGGGCAATCGGAAAACAAAGCGCCGCGCGCGCAGGGAAGATTCTGCGGGCACTGCTGCTGGCTGCGATTGCGATCTTCGTAGTTGGGCTGGCGCGTCCGCAGCTCGGCAAGAGTCTCACCCAAGTCGAAGCCAGCGGGATCGATATCATGCTCGTGCTCGATGTGTCTGGCTCAATGCTGACGAAAGATTTTACAATCGGTGGACAGGAAGCCACGCGCGTCGATGCGATCCGCGAAGTCACACGTAAATTTATCGAAGGAAGGCCAAACGATCGGATCGGCAT
>CATPBS010000050.1 GCA_955652715.1 uncultured Candidatus Udaeobacter sp. | reverse complement strand
AGCTACAGCGACTCCGGCTACAGTAGAGAAGAGGAGCTTTGTTGTGCAGATCGTCGAGGCGCGGCCGTAACAATCTCAAGGAGCGGCGGTCTCTAGTCCGCCGAAAAAAGGGCGGCTTGGAAGACGCCCCTCCTTGATTCGCCGGGCTGTTTCCAAACTCCACGTAGAGTATCGTTACATTCGCGCAAAGAAGGATTCAGCTAATGATTGCGGTGACGTTTGCTTTGCCTGCGGAAAGCTCAGAGTTTTTGAGCCGGCTCAGAAATAAATCTCGCGCCGATCGAAATGGCGGCAGGATAATTCGCGGCTACATCGATGATCGCGAAATTGAAGTCCTTCATACCGGAGTGGGAGAGAAAGTTTGCCGGGAGCAGATGGAAAAGTTTCTTTATGATCAGCAATTTGAGCTTTTGATCAGCACTGGATTTGCCGGAGCGCTTGATGATCAACTCGAAGTCGGTGACCTCTTGCTGGCGAAGAATTTTTCGACGATCGACCTGAGCGGAAGGACGTCATCACTTTCAAACTTGCAAATCCGCGTGGCCGATCTGTTAACCGTATCTGCGTTGATCGACTCCAGTGATGAGCGAAATAAGATCGCGCACACATCAGGCGCAGCCGCGGTCGATATGGAGACGGAATTCATTGCGCGTGCGTGTGCTAGGCACGGGGTTCCGCTGCTCTCGCTGCGTGTAATTACCGATACGCCGCGCGAATCCTTCCCGGCTCCGACGAACATCCTGTTCAATATAAAACAGCAGCGAACGCATATGACCGCGTTGGCAAGATTCTTTCTTGCGCATCCGAATCGCATCCCACGCCTCGTTCAGTTCGCGAGACGGATTGCGCACGCACGAAAGACTTTGGCCAATGCGCTGGTAGCGCTGATCAACAAATTGTAGGGCAGGCGCATCGCCTGCCGTTTGGCAACCGGAGCGGTTGCCCTACAATCTTCCCTGTGAAGCGCGATGCAGACGGTGCAAGCACATCGGCGCCGCGCGTCGCAGAACGACGCGGCTACAAATTTTTCGCCGGTTCGATGTGCACCAGCACGTCCGCGACGCGCGAGTCGCTTTGCTGGATCGCGCTTTTCACGCGGTGCGCGATCTCGTGGCCTTCATGTACGGACATGTTGCCATCCACTCCAACGTGGAGATCGATGTAAAAATCGAGGCCCATTTTTCGAGCGCGACATTTCTCAACTTCGATCACTCCCGGAACTGATCTCGCGACCTCGCGAATTGATCTGATGAATTTACCGCGCGGAGCGGTATCCATGATCTCAAAAAACGCGGGACGCGCCAAGCGATACCCGTTCCAGCCGATGAGCCCGCAGGCGACAAGCGCGGCCCAGTCATCTGCGCTTTGCCACGGCTTGCCGCCGATAAGCGCGATAGAAATCCCGATAAACGCTGCAATCGAAGTCATGGCATCGATCCGATGATGCCAGGCGTCCGTTTTTACTGCGGTGCTCTCAAGCTTCCGCCCAAACCGGATAACATAACGAAACAAGATCTCCTTGATTATCACGGCCACGATCAGAACCGCGAGCGTCCATGGAGCAGGCGCATGATGCGGCAGAAAAATTTCGCGAACACTTTGGATCGCAATCGTCAGCGCAGCAGCCAAAACGCCCAGTGCGACCACGATTGCAGCAATCGGCTCAGCCTTCCCGTGACCATACGGGTGCGATGTGTCCGGCGGTCGCGCGGCGACTGTTAATCCTCCCCAAATCACGAGCGAGCCGCCCACGTCCAGTGCGGACTCAATTCCGTCGGCAATCAACACGTAGGCGTGCCCGAGAAAGCCGGCCACAATCTTTGCCGACGCGAGCGCGACATTAATCACCAGCCCCAGCAGCGCGATACGCGCGGCGGTTTGCAGATTCATCTTGGAGGCATGACTTTGCAGCGCCATTGATGAGCGAAAATATAAGCGCGGCGGTTTACGAAGAACATGGAAATCCGGCAGACGTATTACGCATCGAATCACAGCCATGGCCGACGCCAGCCCAAGGCGAAGCCGTTGTGAAAATGCGCGCAGCGCCGATCAATCCGGCCGATCTAAATCAGATTGAAGGAAAATATCCGATTCGACCACAGCTTCCCGCGACGCCCGGGTTCGAAGGCGCGGGAGTAGTTGTCGATCTTGGTGCGAACGTCACGGGTATCGGCGCAGGCACGCTCGTAATTTTGCCACACAACGTCGGCACGTGGCGGGACGCCGTTGCGGTGAAGGCAAATGAACTGGTCGCCGTGCCCGCCGGGATCGAGCCTGTGCATGCGGCGATGTTGAAAATCAATCCGATGACTGCGTGGCTTTTGCTCCACGATTATGTCGATTTAAAAAAAGGAGATTGGATCATTCAAAACGCAGCGAATTCGGCAGCCGGGTGCGCGGTGATTCAAATCGCGCACGAACTCGGTTACAAAACGGTGAACGTCGTTCGCCGCGCGGACTTGATTGACGAATTGCGAGCAGATGGGGGCAACGTCGCTCTTGTCGATGGTGAAAACCTTCGCCACGAAGTGAAAGATGCGACCAGCGGCGCCCCAATTCGTCTCGGGTTGAACGCTGTCGGGGGTGAAAGCGCTCTGCGTCTGGCAAATTGTCTCGCGCCTGAATCGACGCTGGTGACATTCGGCGCGATGAGTTTGCAGCCGCTGAAGATTCCCAATGGGTTGCTGATTTTCAAAGATCTTCGTTTTCGCGGCATCTGGATCAATAAATGGTACGACAATGCGACCAAACAGGAGCGTATGGATGCGTTCCGGTCACTTTTTGAAATGGCAAAGCGCGGTCTGCTGAAAGCGAAAGTCGAGAAGGCCTACCCGTTGAGCGAGGTTAAAGCAGCGGTGACCCATGCTGGGCAAGGCAAACGCAGCGGGAAAATCATCTTTGAGTTCGGCGAGTGAATTGAGAGCTCACTAAACACGCGAAAGGAGCAGAATTACGATGGCTCTCATGCCGCCGTCCGCCCTCATTGCTTTGGTTCTCATTCTGGCGCGCGCGATTACTGAACTGTGGCTGAGCCGACTCAACCAACGTCACGTGCACGCGCACGCGAATGAAGTGCCATCTGAATTTCGCGGAATGATCCACGGGGCGACGTATAGCCGTTCGGTTGATTACACGCTGGCCAAGGGCCGCTTTGGAGATATCGCCGGCGTGTTCGATGCCGTGATGCTCATCGCAGTGCTTTTCAGCGGCCTGCTGCCATGGGCGTTCGGAAGATTCAGCGCGAACTTTGGCACTTCGATCTTCGCGATGGCTAGTTTTCTGTTCGTCACAGGCATCGCGTTGAGCATCCCCGGATTGCCCTTCGCGTGGTACGCCCAATTCAAGGTCGAAGAGCGATTCGGTTTTAACACCACAAGCATAAAGACGTGGATCCTCGATCGTACGAAAGGATTTCTGCTCGCGGTGTTGCTCGGTTATCCGTTGCTGGCGTTGGTGTTGAAACTGATCGAATGGACTGGCGCAAACTGGTGGCTTTGGGCGGCTGCCGTTGTCATCGCGTTTCAATTGCTTCTGCTGCTTGTCGCGCCGGTAGTCATCATGCCGCTTTTCAACAAGTTTACACCGCTGCCGGAAGGAGCGTTGCGCGAGCGCCTCTTCGCACTGGCGCAGCGCACCGACTTCCCCACGCACAGCATCGACGTGATGGATGGCAGCAAACGTTCACGCCATTCCAACGCGTTCTTCACTGGGTTCGGACGTTTTCGAAAAATCGTCCTATTCGATACACTCATCGCGCAGCTCACCGAGCCGGAACTAGAATCCATCCTCGCGCATGAAATTGGCCATTACAAAAAGCGCCACGTAGTGAAGTTGCTCGGCGTTTCCATCGCTGGTGTGCTTCTGGCGTTCGTCGCGATCGCATGGCTGGCGCGTCAGCAATGGTTTTATCGCGCGTTTGGTTTCGAGCATCAGGAAGGCTTTGCCGGTGCGAGCGTCGTCCCTGCAATGCTGCTGTTTGCGCTGCTGGCGGGGAGTATAAGTTTCTGGCTTTCGCCGTTTGTTCACATCTGGTCGCGCCGTTTCGAATACGAGGCGGATGCATTCGCGCGTGCGACAATGGGAGAGACGCAGTCTCT
>CATPBS010000049.1 GCA_955652715.1 uncultured Candidatus Udaeobacter sp. | reverse complement strand
TTGCTGACGTAAATCGTGATAGCAATCACACTGACAAACGTGCCGGCAAAAATCAGCGCCACCAACCAGGACGGGATGTGGCCGATGCGCAGCGCATGATAAAACGAGACCACATCGTTAATCGGCGCGCTGGCGTGTAAAAATACTTTCGTTATCCACGCCATCAGGATCAAAATAAAAATGAAAACGTAATTACGTTTCAGGCGCCGCCCCACCGCTTCCAGTTTGCTGATCTTGAAGCAGGGCAAAATCAAATCTTCGCACACGAGTTTTTTCCATTCGCCTTGAAGCATCTCACGATTCTCCATCACCATCGGCACAAGAAAATGCGCTTCAAGCATCCGGACGCGCGCGCGGAATGCGTCGTAAAAACGGTAACGGCGCGCCTCGATCCAGAGTAGCACCCAGACAATGGCCAGATTGAAAAAGAAAATGATGTGCGGCACTTCGCGAGTAGAAAATGCGATGGTGATAATGGCGGTGGTACTGGTAATCGCCCAGTTTGTCGTTACGTCCAGCCGCTGCCGCCAAACCATGATCCGTCCCATCTCGCCGCGATAAAAATGGGACATCGCGTTGACATAGCCAGGGTCGTAAATGCTTCTTTGAAAGGAGACTGTTCTCTCCTCCTTTTGAGCCAAGGCTGTGCTTTCAGTGGCCACGATCTTTTACAGTGCGGCAGGCGAGGCGCCCGCCCTATAATCTACTGGATAACTGGCTTTGCCGGATAATCCAATAAATCTCTGCTATCAATGGCTATCGCGCTCTCCGAGCTACTCGATGAAAAACAGGTGATCCTGCGGCTGCGTTCACGAAAAATGCCGAACGGGCTGCACGAGATTATTCAGTTGCTCGCGCAAAACGGAAAGATCGACGATCCAGAAAGATTTTTTGAACAAGTCCTCGTGCGTGAACATGCGCACCCGAGTGTAGTCGAAAACGGCGTCACGTTTCCTCATGCGCGAACCGATTTGGTAAATGAAATCGTCATCGGCATTGGGCGCAGCCGAGCCGGGATTCCAGCCGGGGCGAATCAACCGCGTGCGCAATTGATTTTTGTCATCGGCGTGCCGGAACGTTTGGTGAACGATTATTTAATTTGCGTTGGCACGCTCGTGCGCCTTGTAAAGGATGAGGCGATCCGAACCACTCTGCTCAAAGCCGAGACGCCACGCCAATTCCTCGACGCGCTGATCGCGAACCCGTAGCCGCGCCTCTGCGAGACGCGCGAGCCGAGGCCGGCAAACACTTACCTACACCGCGACGTGCTCGCCTTCGATTTCATCTGCTGGAGCAACGGTCAGTCCGCCGTTGCGATAGCGCCAGATCGCGAACGCAACGAATAAAAGATCGAGAACAATGAATGTCGCGACATACGTCTCACCGCCGATACCGAATCCGTAGCTGTGCAGGCCTTTGCCCAGAACAAAGTTCACTCCGTACCACGCCATTAACACAGCGAGAAAACAAACAACACTCGCCACTGCCAGACCGAATTGTGTCCACCAACCTGCGAGCCGACCGTGCAACGCCAGGATGTAACAAAGCAGCGCAATCAGTGCCCACGTTTCTTTCGGGTCCCAACCCCAGAACCTTCCCCACGAATAATTTGCCCAGACGCCGCCGAGAATTGTGCCCGCCGCAAGGAGGAGCACACCGAGCTGAAGGACGCGATAGAGCCAGAAATGCATCGGCGCATCCGCCCGCGCCGCTGCCGGATTGCGCGCGTAACGCCAGAGCAGGATATGCCCAAACCCCATCGCCAGCGCGAACGCCGCGTAGCTCAACGTGATCGTAAGTACGTGAATGGTCAGCCAGAAATTATCGCGGAGCACCGGGACCAGCGGATCAATGCTTGATGGCATGGCGATCGGCATCTGATGCACAAGCAACAACGCGATCAGCGTGACCGGCAATGCTGCCAGCAAATAGACAGTCGCCCGGTACCGCGCGAAAAAGATCATCCCGAAAAATGAGACGGCGAACGAAACCCAAATGATCGATTCATACATGTTGGTAACCGGAGGCCGGCCGGCAATCACGCAGCGCATGATGATTCCAGACGCTTGAAACAGGAGACCGAGGAGCGCGACTGCGATCCCGATGTTTTGCAGAGCGCGGCCGCGCTTGCGCAAGTGTGCCGCGAGGAGAATCACCAGCGCAATGCCGTAACACCAGATCGCCTGGTAAAAACCCTCGAAGTGATTGTAAAAATATTCGAGCCGCAGTTGTCGTTCCTGCGGATAAATTGATGGACTCAGAGCGCGCAAATTGTCGCGAAGCTGATTGGCGGCGCGACTGAAGTTAAACGCATCGCCATTCAGATACGCAGTGGCGAGTGTCTGCAATTGAATCCGGATGGGCGCGAATTGCGTTTCGGAATAATATTTGGACCATCCCGATGGATCCAGCCACGCGTCCGCTTCATTTGTCGGTGCAGGAATGATCAGCAACGCGCTTCCATCCATTAAATGGACCAAAAGCGTAAGCCGATCGCTGACGCTCAACGCTTCCTGTTGAACCCGGTCGAGCGGTTTCTCCGCGCGCTTAAGCGCCTGCGCCTGATTGGCAAGCCGCTGCAGTTCCGTCGACCCAGCCAATTGTGCGAACGAAAATCGCCGCTGTGTCTTATCGAGTCCGAGTTGTTCTTTTAACTTGCCAAATGAGACGAGCACCATCGGGTCGTTCTTCCAATCGTGCGTCTCCAGCAGCGCCGACAAGACGAAATCGTTCGCGCTCCATTTTCGCCCGGTCTTATCCGTATATGCCGATCTTCCGGTGATGCGGATCAACTTTTCCTTTGCAAACGTGTCCTCCGGTTTGCGCCGCCCACCGTCCTGTATGGCCACCAGGCCCCATTGTTTTAGATCCAGTGTGCTCGTATCTGCCGGAGCCGCATCGCTTGACGCAGCGTAATCAATGCCGCTAAACAGCGCGGTAGTTGCCGCGATGAGAATGAAAAGCCGTGCTTTCAAGCGGCGCGAATGTAATTCTCGGTGCGCGTCATGTCGAGCCGCCCCATTTTAGCGAGCGGCTCATTTCCGTTTGCGCAAGCTGAAGCAACGCGGCTACCTTAAGACCCGTGTTCAGCTTGACCATGCTCGGCAGCGGGAGCGCGGGAAACAGCGCGCTGGTCGCAACTGATCATTGCAAGATTCTTGTCGATGGCGGGCTCAGCGCGCGGCAATTGGTGCTGCGTCTAGAGCATTGCGGTGTCACGCCGGAGCAGGTCGATGGCGTCCTTCTCACGCACGAACATGGTGATCATATCTGTGGACTTGAAGTTCTCTGCCGCAAATTCGATGTGCCGATTTATTGCAATGCGTTAACAGCGGAAGCGGTTCGCAGCGACAATTCATTCGAGTTACACCGCAACTGGCGAATTATTGCGACTGGCGCCGAGTTTTCGATTTGCGATATCACTGTGCAGACATTTCCAGTCCCGCATGACGCAGTAGATCCGCTCGGGTTCGTTTTTCATGCAGGCTCAGGCAGCCTCGGGTTCATCACCGATCTGGGTTACGTGACGAAGTTGATCGTCGAACGCATGCGCCAGGTGCAAACCCTCGTGATCGAGACGAATCACGACGAAAAACTTTTGCAGAACGACACGCATCGGCCGTGGCCGGTGAAACAGAGAATCCAATCGCGGCATGGTCATTTGTCGAATGGGGCGGCGGCAGGCGTGATCGAGGAATTGTTGCCGGGAAAAATCGAGCGCGTCGTCCTCGGACATCTCAGCCGGGATTGCAACACACCCGAGCTTGCGCTGGAGACGGTGCGCGCGTCCCTGGTAAAGTGCGGCAAACTCGACATGGAAATTCATTGCGCCACCCAGTTCGAAATCAGTCCGCAATTTCGAATCGGCGACACCGATCCCGCTCCGTTTCAGCCGACTTTCGAGAACGCGTTTTTTCAAAACGCGCTGTAGCTGCGAGGTTATTTTTTCCGGTGGCCGACCATTTCGCCGAGTAATGTGCGTCGATCGACGCGGGTGAGATTTTTTTTCATTGCCGATGTCAGCAATGGGATGTGTGGAATCTCGCAGAGATATTCGGCGATGAACCAGACCGGTTTTTCCGTAGTCATCCAGTGAAGATGATCGAATCGCGCGAGATTCACCGGACGCGAATAACGCCGCAGGGTGCGTTCCCCGCGCAGGTTAAAGTAAATATTGAAATAACTCATGGCCAGCTCGCGCAGGCTGCGATACACCGGTTCGCGATAACGGCAGCCAGTGAAATTGGATTTCGCCACCGCGCCCCAATGCCCGCGCACCTTAAAAATCGCAAGGACATGATCCGTGTCCTGTTCCGCTTCCAAATCGAAGATCAGCGGCGGAAATCCCAAAATGCGGAGCGCGGCAGCGCCAAAAATTCCGCCCTCGAGACACGATGCGGTACGATCGCGCAGAACCTTTTGCGGCGAGCGCGCCGTATAACTCAGATTGTATGGCAAATCATCGAGAAACCGTTGAATGCCGGCCGGCGTCTTTAAAGCGCGCAACTGGCGCAGCTCGGACGGCGTGAAGTCGAAACTCGATTCATCTCTGCTCGAATTTGAATTGCGAAGCGCAAATGTTTTCAGCTGAGTTCTCATCAACTTCGCGTGGTCAGCGCGAAACAGAAATAACATTGTTTGGAGCTTGAACAATCGCGAGTGCGGCTCTTTTTCTGACAGTGCGGTCAGCGCCCGATCAAGGCGCAGTCGTCCGCGCAGACCGATTGCGCGCTGCCTCGACAACCTGCTTGATTGCGTCAACCACCAGTTGCGGTTCTTGAATTTGAATATAGTGCGAGCTTTTGGTCGCGACTGTGTGTTTGGCATTTGGTGCAAGTGTCGCCAGCGCATCCTGCGCCGCATGCCATGCCTTGTTCAGTGCTCCAGGAAAATCGGCGGGCAATGGCTGCCATGGGCTGAGGTCGAACGGTTGGCCTTGCGTCAGAACAAAAAGTGGGATCGGGCGAAGCGGTTCTGCGGCAGCGGCTTTTTCAATTTGATCCAAGCTGGCATTTACATCGAGCGTCTCGATCTCTTTGTATTTTTCGAGCCCGGGCGTCGGTTTAGTAAATCCAAAATTGACATACAACTTCCATTGTTCGGGTGTTAGACCCGACCTCACTTTTTCGGACAGCGCATCGATTAGAACCATTCCAACAACTTCATTCGGATAAGTGCTGGCGTACAAGCGGGCAAAGATGCCACCAAAGGAATGCGCAGCGAAAACATACGGCCCAGGGATATGCGCCGCTCGTAGCAAGGCATGAAGATCGGAAACGAGATCGCGTGCAGAGCGCGGCATCGTGACTGGGATGCTCCGACTCAAATGATCCGCATCAAGAAAGGTACCCGGGCGGTCATACGCCCAAACCCGAGTAAAATTGGCAACCTGCGGAAACACAGTGCTCATTCCAGGCTCAAGCGGGGTGCTCCAGATTTCGGCATCATTCCGGTACCCGGACTCGAGAATCACCGTCGGGCTACCCGATCCGCGGCACTCCAGGTACATCTTGCGTCCATCGCCGATTTCAACGAGACCAGTAAAATCACGGGAGGCGGGGACGGGAGCGCTACTCTGTGAGCGAGCTTGCGGAGCTAACTCACGCTTGAATGTGCCTTCGCCGCGCACGTTGAGATTTTCCACGACAACCTGTGTCGCCTTGCCATCCGGCCCGATGGTAAAGGTGACGCCGCTTCTGCCGACAGCGTTCTCGCCCTCCGTCTCATACGTGAACGTATCCCGGTCGTAATGCTGCATTGGGAAAGTCTTGTCTTTTGGACCCTCCACGATCGCTAATCCGCCATTCTTTTCGACGATAGAGATGTCACCAAAGAAATCGTTCGTGTATCGCCCCGTATAGGCGCTGTTCTTCAGCGCGGGCATAGGCGATGTCGGCGGCTTGGAATAATCAAAGCCCGGCACCGTGCCGATCGCTGCCGGGTCTGAATAGAACTTTTTAAAAAGCGCAAACCAATCCTGGGTGGATTTGCCGTACAACGCTGTATCCAAAAAAATTGTTCCAAGGGCTTCCGCTATACCCATCGGGTAAGCATTGGTGAGCACGACGATCCCTAATTGCTCGTCCGGCACGAGATGTACATAAGTCGCCGCGCCCAAGTCAAACGCGCCGGAATGATTCAAACGCAACCGACCCTCGGGATCGTAGCTGACGTTCCATCCCAAGCCATAAAAAGTCGGCAGTCGCGTGAAAGGATTAGAGCCGGTGAGCATCTGCGGCTGATGGGTTTCGGCCAGCGCTTTTTCATCCACGATTTGTTTGCCATCAAATTTGCCGTTCGCGAGCTGCAACCGCATCCATTTCTCCAAATCATTCACCGAAGAACTAACTCCGCCCGTTGGCGATTGGGCATCTGGATCGCGCTTGAACTTTTGCACCCATTTGCCGTCCACCAGCACGTGCCCCAATGCTCTGTTCCGGCGCGCCATGAAATCCGCATAACGCGAGCTGGTCGAATTCATCCCGAGCGGGTTGTATAATTTCCCCTGCGACGCTTCTTCCCATTCCAGGCCGTACGCTTTCGCTGCCGCGACGGCGCCTTCCGTCATGCCGAAATTCGTGTACGCGTAATGCGACCGAAAACTGCTCCCGGGATTTTGATAGCGCAGCCGAAATAAAATTTCCGCGCGCGTGAAACCCAGATCTTCGAGCAAGTCGCCAGCGTGCTCGGGCAAGCCGCTGCGATGGGCATACACGTCGCGGATCGTGATCTCGCGCGTCACCCACGGATCGAACATTACGAATGTGGGATCGAGGACGCTGAGTTTCGAGTCCCAGGTGATTTTTCCCTCGCCGACGAGCTCGGCAACCACGGTCGAACCAATCGGCTTGGAAACCGACGCGAGTTGAAACACGGTGTCAGCGTCAACCGGCGCCTTCGTGTTCACATCGCGCACCCCAAATCCTTTCGCATACACAGCCTTGTCTCGAAACACGACCGCGATGGCTAGCCCCGGCAGCGCATTTTCTTGAACTTGCTTTTGCGCGAGTTTTCCGAGTTCTTGAATAGCTCGAGTTACTTGCTCGGACGTGACGTGAGATTTTTCCTGCGCCGTTGCGCAAAACGGCGTCGCCAGAATCAGCGCTAGTGTTGAAGTTAGAACGATCGAACGAATGCGGTGCATATTGATCTTTCTTTGCGCTGTGTAAATCGGGCAACGTTGCTCAACAAGGGCCAAGCGCAAACTCAGGAGACTACGTGGCTGTAGTGTGCGCTGTCTTCAGCGCATCTGATCCGGGCAGTGAACGAAATCCGCTGAGGACAGCGGACGCTACAGCCCTTTCTGTGTCACAACCCTACTGGAT
>CATPBS010000048.1 GCA_955652715.1 uncultured Candidatus Udaeobacter sp. | reverse complement strand
GATGTGCGCGCGACTACAGATTTCGCAGCCGCGCGCACATCCGTTTCGGTGATACGACCTTCAGGGCCTGTGCCTTTCACATTGGAAAGATCAACGCCGAGTTCGGCGGCGATTCTGCGCGCAACGGGCGACGCTTTCACACGCGCTTCTTCTGGTTTTTCTCTTTTGGGCCCAGCCGAAACGCCTGCCTCTACGGTTCCCTTTTGTTGCGGTGGGGCAGTTTCTTTCTCTTTCTTCTGAGCCGGTGCAGGCTTCTCCGTCTCAGCTTGAGCCTGCTTTTCTTTTTCTTCTGCAGGTTCGGGCGGCTTTTTTCCTTTCTCTGCAGGCGCTCGTTGCTTTGGCGCTTCCTCGCCTTCGCCACCGATGAACGCGATCTTGTCGCCGACGTTTACCTTGCCACCTTCTTCGACGTAAATTTCGGTGAGCGTGCCATCCTCAGGCGATTCCCATTCCATCGTCGCCTTATCGGTCTCGATTTCGGCGAGCACTTCGCCGGCCGAAACTTGATCGCCTTTCTTTTTCTTCCACGCGACCAAAGTGCCTTCGGTCATTGTGTCGCTCAGTTTCGGCATGTGGATTTCAGGCATGGCGGGATCGTTGAAGAGATAAAGCGTTGAAAAGTTAAAGCGGCTCTTAAGCAGCCTCGCTTCAACCCTTCATCGCTTCAACCCTTATGCGTAGCAAACCTGTTTTACGGCGGCGACGAGCTTCTCCGCGTTCGGGAGCACGGCGTGCTCAAGTCGCTCATTGTAGGGCATCGGAACATCTTCCTGTGATACGCGAATGATCGGCGCGTCGAGCTCATCAAAAATGTTCTTCTGGATCCGATAGCAAACCTCCGCACCGACTCCGCAGAATGGATGATCCTGTTCAACAATCACAACGCGATGCGTTTTTGCGACCGAATCGAAGACAGTCTTCTCATCGAGTGGTTTGATCGAACGCAGATCGACAATTTCCGCAGAGATGTCTTCCTCCTCGAGTTGGTCCGCAACTTTGAGTGCCAGCGGAACAGTCTGCGAGTAACAGATAATTGAGACGTCGCTGCCTTCGCGTTTCACCTCCGCTTTCCCGAGCGGGATGAGCAGTTCTTCATCTGGTGGCTCGACCATCCCTTTGGAGCTGTAGAGCAATTCAGCTTCCAGAACCAACACCGGATTGTTGTCGCGCACGGCTGTCTTAAGCAACCCTTTTGCATCGCGCGGCGTGGCCGGCGCGCAAACTTTCAGGCCAGGCACGCTGGCGTAAAAGTTCTCCGTTGCGTGCGAATGCGTGGCGCCGAGTTGATGCGCAGGTCCGTTCGGGCCGCGAAACGTGATTGGGATATTAAACTGGCCGCCCGACATTGTGTACATGTTCGGCGCGTTATTTACGACCTGATCGAATGCCACAAGCGAAAAGCTGAACGTCATAAATTCAATGATTGGCCGTAACCCCACCATCGCCGCCCCGACGCCGAGACCCGCAAATCCGTTCTCGCTGATAGGAGTGTCGATGATCCGCCGTGGCCCAAAGCGCTCAAGCAAACCCTGGCTAACCTTATAAGCGCCCTGGTATTCCGCGACCTCTTCTCCCATGAGGAAAACGTTTGGGTCGCGCTCGAGTTCTTCCGCGAGCGCTTCGTTGAGTGCCTGGCGATACGTGATTTCTCTCACGGCTAATTCGTATTTGGAGATGGCGCGCCCACGCGCCGTACCTGCGCTGTTTCCACGGGCCGGGGGCGGCCCGGCACCATCGTGCCGTCGGCGTAAGTGTAATCGTAAAGTTTATCGAGCGGCGGCTCGGGACTCTCCTCAGCAAACTTCACCGCGGCCATAACCGTTTCCTTCGCCTGCTTATCAAGCTGGTCGAATTGTTCGTTGGTCAATTTTCCCTCGCGGGTGAGCTGAGCACGAAGACGTGTAATTGGATCGTCCAAGCGATATTTTTCCAACTCCTGCTTGGTTCGATAACTTGCCGGGTCTGACATCGAGTGGCCGCGGTAGCGATAGGTGCGCACTTCCAGAAACGCGGGATGCGGCTCTTTCCGGATCGAATCGACGATCTCGGCAACCTCGTCGCGCACCTCGCGAAAGTTCATTCCATCGACAATTTCTCCAGGGATGTCGTACCCTTCTGCGCGATCGACAATTTGCTTGAGTGATGTCGATCTTTTCACCGAAGTGCCCATGGCGAAAAGATTGTTTTCGCAAATAAAAACGATCGGCAATTTATACAACGCTGCCAGATTCAACGCTTCGTGGAACGCGCCTTGATTGATTGCGCCATCACCAAAGAAGCAGAGCGTGACCCGATCTTCGCCCCGGTACTTGATGGCAAAAGCCAACCCAACCGCCAGCGGAACGTGAGCGGCGACAATCGCGTGGCCACCGTACATGTGGTGTTGCTTGTCGAAAAAATGCATCGAGCCACCCAAGCCGCGCGAGCAGCCGGTTTCTTTGCCAAACAGTTCCGCCATGCACGCGTTTGGGCTGGTGCCGCGGGCGAGCGCGTGGGCGTGATCGCGGTAAGCAGTGATGATGTAGTCATCGTCGCGCACGGCAGCCACCGCGCCGGTCACAACTGCTTCCTGGCCGATGTAAAGGTGGCAAAAACCCCCGATCTTCTGCGCTTGATACTGCTGACTGGCGCGTTCCTCAAAACGCCGGATCAACAGCATCAGCGAGAGCATCTCGACTTCGTCGCGCTGCTCCACCGGCTGCATGGCGGTCAAGCCGTGCGCGGAACCGCGACGCGTGCGCGCGAGCCCTCAGCACTTCGGCCAAGGTTAATGGAAAGAACAAAGAGCAAGGTAAACAAAAGATCGCTGACGAGTGAATTGCGAAAGAACATCCAACTGGGAGTCGCGCTGTAACGTGGCAATCCGATAGTTAACGCCTGAACGAGTCCTCCCCAATTCTTTGCATAGCCAGGGTCGCTTAACCACGAAAACGCGTTTGTCATCACGTAAAAAATTATCGATCCAGCAATGGAAGCGGGCAAAAGCGTCTTCAGCGATAAGCGATTCTTCAGGAGAAGGCCGACACATCCCACAACAGCCAGTGCGGCGTAACGCAGGAAGATCTGGGGGTCCAGCAGCGGCGCCCCGTAACGAAAATTTATCACCGCGTCGGAAACAAATAACGTAACGAGCGGTACCGAGAATTTGTATTTGTTGGGAAAGTACGCCGCGCTACAGAGCGCAATTGCCGCGAGCGGCGTGAAATTAGAAAGCCAGGTCGCGCCCGAATGAATTAACAGGCCGGTGGTAATGCGATAAGCGGCGGCTGAGAGAACAAGAAGCAGAGCAGGAATCATTTCGGAAGAATCTATCCGTCCCGCAAGATATGCAAAGGAGAAGATAGTAACTGTAATGTCTGGACGCCGGGCGCGCGTCGCTAACTACTTCGCGCCGGCGAGCGCTTTGTTGAGCCGCGCTTTGCGACGATTCGCTGCGTTTTCGTGAACGATTCCGCGTTTGGCAGCTTTATCGATTGCCGAGATTAGCGCACGAATCTCGTCCCTGCTGGACGCTTGCGCGGAACGCACATCTTTGTGCAGAGTCCGCAAGTGCGTTCGAACGCTGCGATTGCGAAGCGTGCGTTTTAAGCTCTGGCGGACGCGTTTCGCGGCTGATTTCGTATTGGCCATTTGCCGATCAAGAATTTATTTGGAATGGACGCTCGTGAGCGCGATCGTCATTGTCAACCCCTAAGAATTCGGAAACAGCGCTGATGCCAGAAAGCTGATCATTCGCGAGCAGTTGTGCTGCTATCGGACCCGTACTGCAGGGGAACCCAAAGGTTACAAGCGTTTGCTCAATGCGAGCTTCGCTTTTTCTCGCTCGGCAGCGAGCGCTCCAGCCATTCGCATTTGGTCGACCGTGAGACTGTCGTCAGCCGGTGTAGCTCCGGTCTGATCTTGGTTCTGGACCTGGTTCTGAGGTTGCACACTCGGTTGTACCGTCGGTTGTACCGTCGCAGTCGCGACAGTATTGCTCGATTGCACCGGCGGTGCCTTTGCCACTTTCGGGAGGCGGTCAGGGATAATCTGCACAACTGCCCCAACGGGAACGCGATCATAAAGCGCCGCGACGTCGCTCGATTTCATTCGGATGCAGCCGTAGCTGGCAGGCCGACCAATTGTTTTTTCCTGCGGTGTACCGTGAATGTAGATACAACGCTGAAAAGCATGCGCGTTTTGAGCTTCCAGTCCACGCAACCAGATGATGCGTGTCGTCACTGGATCGCGACCAGGAGCGTTTGGCTGTAGAACTTCGCCGGTTAATCGGCGATTGTGAAAGACCGCGCCGACCGGTACGTTGTCACCGATTTTTTTCTCGACTGCCAGACAGCCCAGGGGAGTTGTCATCCGCCCCCAGGTATCCCCCAAGCCGAACATGGACGTCGACACCGGATAGGTAGCTACTTTCCCGCCATTCTGCACAAGCATCAGCTTCTGGTCTCGCACGCTGATGATAAGCTGGCTGGAAGTATCGACGGGTGTGATCGCGAAGGCCGAGACAGCCGACATCAGACTGAAAATTACTGCTACCGGACGAAGCATGGGCAACTTTTTACTCGACAATTTCAATTTTGTCACGCGGGAATTGCAGCAGTCGCCCGCGAGCTATTAAAATTGATTCTCGACCAGCGACTGCCGAAAGAAGAGAGGCAAACGTAAAGGAAACCACCCTGGAACATCAGCAGGAACGGCACCGAAAGGAACTGGCCGTGCATAACGGCGAACACCAGGAAGTAGCTGAAATAGATTGCGAAGGCCAATTCCGGCAGAGGAAGGGTTGATTTCAGCGGCCGGTACTTACAGCCGCGCCACTTCTGCGATTTGCGTTCAATTCCATACTTCGGCGTGCGCTTGAAATCAGATTTGTGATTAATCAGCGCTTCCAGCACTGCTCGCGCGTTATTCAGTGACAGGCCAATTCCAAGGGCGAGCAGACACGGCAGAAAAAGAATTTCCCACACCCATGTCCGTGGATGCAGCTCGCGCTGGGCGCAAATGTAGAACACGGCCACCGAGGCCGATGCCGCTAGAAAGATCGGAATGTCCACAAGAAATGTCCGCAACCACCCTCCCTGAGGCGCTCCGGCAGATGGATGCAAAAGAACGCACAGCAAGGCGAGGAGCAAGTAGGCGAAGTTGGACATCAAATGCCCGGTAGCTTCGAGCTTGATAGGAAAGGGAAGCTGGCTGCGCCAAATTGTGGGTAACAACTTCTTGCACGTTTGAACCGAACCCTTGGTCCAGCGGTGCTGCTGAGACTTGAAGCCGTTCATGTCCACCGGCAGCTCGGCCGGAGTGACAACATCTGCAAGGTAAACAAATTTCCATCCGACGAGCTGGGCGCGATAGCTAAGGTCGAGGTCCTCACACAACGTGTCAGCCTGCCAACCTCCACTTTGTTGGATACAAGAACGTCGCCACAGACCGGCGGTTCCATTGAAATTGAAAAACCGCCCGCTACGGCTGCGTGCAGTTTGCTCAAGCAACAGATGCCCATCTAAAAAGATCGCCTGCATGCGCGTGAGCAATGAATACCCACGGTTCAAATGACCCCAGCGGGTCTGGATCATTCCTACTTTTGGATCAGTGAAGAAATGGATGGTGCGTTGTAGCAAATCCCTCTCCGGGACGAAATCAGCATCGAGGATACAAAGGAATTCCCCTTCCGCAGCATCGAGTCCTACCGACAGCGCGCCGGCCTTGAATCCGGTGCGATCAACCCGATGAATGAGCTGAACATTAAAGCCGCGCTGACGCAGTTCCTCCGCGCACAAGGCAGTAATTTCGCGAGTCTCGTCCGTTGAGTCGTCCAGCACCTGAATTTGCAGAAGCTCCTGCGGATAATCCAGTTCGCTCACAGAACGCAGCAACCGCTCGGCGACGTAGACCTCGTTGAAGATCGGCAACTGCATCGTCACCTTCGGCAGCTGTTCAAAATGATGGGCTGGCACCGGCGCACGCTTCCGGTTTTTCAGGTACAGATAAATGATGAAATAGCGATGAATCCCATAAGCTGAGAGCCCGATAAGCACGCTCAGGTAGCAAACCGTCCAGATAATATGTCCGATGCTTCCTTGCATGGAGTTGCTAAAGCCGCCAATCGTTGAGGCAGTAAGGGCGACATGATGCCGCTTCCAGCGGTTGCGTCAATCCAAAAATCGCATGTTTGCCTGTGAAAACGCGGTCCACATTGTCTTGATACACAGCGGTCTCCTATCGATGTTCGTAATTATAGGAGCCAGAAGTTTGGTAATCTCTCTGGCCGCCCGGCAGCGTAGCGCCCCATCGGAGATTTGCGTCGGCCGAAAGGCCGTTCAATGTGCGCCGACATTCGCCCTTGCCTGAGGCGGCCAGCGGGTTAACCGTGATATTCCAATTTTTTCGCAAAAGGCAGGCATGCAGTTGGGAGATACAACAACGAAACGAAGGCGCGACCGTTTCGATCGTTTCAAGATCATCTTTCCGATTCTTCTGGCGGGTTGGATCCCGTCGATCCTGACGCTTATCGTTTCGTACACAATTCTGCGCGACACGCTGGAATCGAGAATCCTCCGCGACCGGCAAACCTTGATCCAATTAGTGGGCCATCTGGTCGGCCACGATCTCAGCCGCAGCAGTGCCATCATCAACTACTACCAGACGCTTCCCGAAGTCGCGAAAATTCTCAGCGCGCAGAATCCTGCGCCTAGCGGGCAGCAATGGCTTAACTCCGCCTTCTATTCGCATCCAAACATTGACGGAATGTTCCTCGCTGGACCGGATGGCGCTCTGGTTGCATCGATCCCGACTGCGCAAGAGATGATCGGCAAGGACTTTGGGTCCAGTCACTGGCGCGAGCAAGCGGCTGCATCCGACGGACCCGTTGTCTCTCCAGTTCATCCGAGGCTGTCAGACAAACGGCTGGTCACCGATATCGTGGCCGCAGTCCGCGCGCCCGACCAGGCAATTCTCGGCTACGTTGGCGACTCGGTGCTAGTCGAAAGGATTGGCAAGCGATTGGCCACAATCGAATTTTCCGATCGCTTCCTTTTCGAGGTGCTCGATCAAAATGGCGCCGCACTTTTCGCCAATGATTTTAAACCTAATCCCAGTGTGACTTCACCCGAGGGTGGCGCGTTGATTAATAAGATCCGCCAAAACAAAATCGGACATTTCGAGGACCATGGGAATCTCTATTCTTTCAGTCCAATCGAGCCAACGGGTTGGGTAGCGGTAGTGGAGCAGCCGAAGAGCCTCGCTTACAAACCGGTTCATGATCTTCTGGGCCGAATGACGGTGCTGGCAGCGTGGTTGGTCGCTCTCACGGCAGTCTTCGCGTGGCTGGGCAGCAGGTTCTATCAGCGCCAGATGGAGTCGACGCAGCGACTGGAGCGCGAAGTCATCTTCAATGAGAAAATGCTGGCGAACATGCCCAGCGGAATCGCTTTTGTCGATCCAGCTTCTCGCCGCTTTCTCCACGCCAACGACGCTTTTGCGCGCATGGCTGAACGTTTTGGAGACCTGCCTGCTGGCCGGGACATCACGGAGATCCCCTGCGATGATGTAAACATCGCGCCTCCGGGAGCAATCGACAGAGTGCTTACCTTTGGAACGCCGTTTCAACTGACTGAGCACCCGTTGAAAGATAAGACGGGAGTGACGCATTTCTTGGATATTAATCTGCTGCGGCTACAAGGCGCTCAGGAAACCGTACAAGGCGTGCTTTATCTCGTGGACGACAAGACGCGCGACGTCACATTGCGTCAGGAATTGATTGCCGCAAACGCTGCCAAGGACCAATTCCTGGCACTCTTGTCGCACGAGTTGCGCAGTCCTCTCGCGCCCGTGATTGCCATGGTAGGAGAGCTGGAAGCCGAGATGACGGATTCGCAGCCTGTCAGAGAAGCGCTGGAGGTGGTCCGTCGCAACGTTGAGCTGGAAGCGCGGCTAATTGACGATTTGCTCGACGTTACGCGTATATCGAAAGGCAAACTGCAATTGAGCTTCGAGACGATTTGCATACACCAAATTCTGCAGCGCGCTTACGAGATATGCCGGGAAGAAATCGAGGCAAAAAAACTCGAAGTGGAATTTGCGCTTCGCGCCGTTCACACCCACGTGGAAGGCGATCCCGCGCGCTTGCAACAGGTGTTTTGGAATCTGATCAAGAACAGCGTCAAATTTACCCCCGAAAACGGCCGAGTCGTTGTCGAGACAGTTAACCCGGCGCCGGATAAAATTGAAGTTCGCGTTATCGACACCGGCATCGGCATCGAACAGGAGAAGATCGATAAAATCTTTAATGCATTCGAACAGGGACAAGCTGAGATCACCCGCCGTTTTGGAGGTCTCGGGCTTGGCCTCGCTATTTCGAAGGCGTTGATCGACGCTCATGGCGGTAAGATCCGTGTGCAAAGTCCCGGGAAGGACCAGGGCGCAACCTTTTCAGTGGAACTAAACACGGTGCTTACTCCGGTTGAGCACGACGGGGACAGGCAAGAGCAACAAGTAGATCGGGAACCGGAACGGGCCGTTCCAAGTCACCGGCGCGTCCTGCTCGTCGACGACCATCAAGACACTTGTATCGGAATGAAACGGATGCTGGAGCGGCGCGGCTACGAAATTACTCTAGCCCATTCCGCTGAACAGGCAGTCGAGAAAGTCCGCACAGAGGAGTTCGATCTGCTTATCAGCGACATCGGATTGCCAGACCGCAGCGGTTACGATTTGATGCGTGAAGTGCGTCTCAACAAGGATTTGCCTGGCATCGCGCTCAGCGGTTTTGGCAGCGAGCAAGACGTAAACCAATCCAGAGAGGCAGGCTTCGCTGAGCATCTCACCAAACCAATTAATTTTGAGCGCCTGGAAAAAACGATCCAGAGTTTGCTCTCGTGAGCACTTCGGAGGTCGCAGCGAAAAACCGACGACGCGCTCTCCTACTCTCCGTTTTGTCCGCCGGCTGCTGTTTTAGTCTTGCGCTCTGCGGCTTCTTTTAACTGCCGTGAAAGCTGCTCAACGCGCTGACGCATAATCTTGCCAGCCTTAAATTTGACTGTGGCCCGCGGCGGAATCACAAAACTGCTGCCGGGCTGATTCGGGTTTCGGCCAACTCGCGGCTTTGTCAGGCGCGGCTGAAAAACGCCGAAATTGCGCAGTTCAACTGGGATGTTGTTAGCCAGGCTGTCGGTGATTTTGTCTAACGTGCGCTGGACGACGTCAAAGACTTGATGTTGCACCATGCCGGTTTGGTTGCTGATAGAGACGACGATGTCGCGCTTGGTTAGCTTTGGCATATCTATTGTAGTAATCGTTCCATGTGCCTCTGGTGGTGGCTACTGAAACATAAAAAAGCGATTTTTAAACTGGCTAACGCCTTCGACCAGAAAGCAAAGCCATGTTCGGTCGAATGACGAACTTTAACGCTTCAACGAATCACGCCGGCCTGCCCAGTTCTCACGTGGAGGCGGTGCGGGATAATCATTTGGCGCGGTCTCGTGCGCGGTCCGAAAATGCACCTTTGCGACTTCGCGCAACGCGCCTGGCCCGTTCATTTCCACCAGCTTTCTGGCGCTCTCTTTTACGCTCGGCGATACTCCGCGCTCTAATCGCAGACCGAGCTCTTTGCTCTTTCGCTCCATCCAGTTGATGAACGCCTCGCGCGCAAGAATCGATGCCGCCGCTACGGCAATGTCCGACTCCGCTCTTGGACGCTGTTCAATGGCGATCTTGCTCCCGTGCTTCAGCAAGGATGCATTGATCACCCGCGCATCCGCGAACTGATCCGACAACGATCGCGGGCATCCCGGCTTCTTCGCCAGCAAATTCTCGATCACGCGCGCGTGGCCCCAGCCGAGCAGCCGATTGAGATTGCTAAACTTCTCGTAAAGCTCGTTGTATTTCGCAGGTCCGATCAGAACTGTTTCCACCAGACCTAACGAACTTGTCCGAATCGTATCGGCCAGGGTACGAATGCGCGCGTCCGAGCTAACCCGCTTGCTGTCCACCACGCCGGCATCGAGAAGTTTGCGCGCGATCCCACGATCGACATACACCCCGGCGATCACCAGCGGCCCGAAGAAATCGCCCTTCCCGCTCTCATCGACGCCGAAATGCGGCTCGAACATCTCTGGCGAATGCACTTCCTCGTATCCCAGCTTCGCTTCGCCCAAAATTTTCGGCTCCAGCTCGAATTGCACGAACTCCTCCACGCCGCGGCCCTGCACCAGCACCTTCGGTCCCTTCTCGTAAACCGCCACGCTTAAATGGTTTTTCTGCCCGAAGAGAATTGTGTATTGCTTCGGCGAAAATTCGAATCCGAGCTCTTCAAGCACCGCACGAAGTTTCGTTGCCTGCTCTTTGTTCAGTGCGTGAGTGTACGAATTCAACGTCCAACGCTCAATGCTCAACGCCCAACTCTCAACTCTGAATTCGAGGTTGGACGTTGGGCGTTCGGCGTTCGACGTTCTGCAAAGGAATGATGTCTCCGAAAAACGTTCGCGCGTTCCGCCGCTCTCTTCTTCACTGGTATCGCTGCCGCGGCCGTGATCTCCCCTGGCGCGGCACCCGCGACGCGTATGCAATCCTCGTCTCCGAGTTCATGCTCCAGCAAACTCAGGTCGCCACCGTGATGCCTTATTACAACGAGTGGCTTCGCCGCTTCCCCGATTTTGCTTCACTCGCTTGCGCTTCCGAAAATCATGTGCTCCACGCGTGGCAGGGCCTTGGCTATTACGCTCGCGCGCGAAATCTTCACGCCACGGCAAGGGCCGTCGTAGACCGGCACGGAGGACGTTTCCCGCGATCAATCGAGGCGATGCAGCAACTTCCCGGAATCGGAAAATACACCGCGCACGCCGTCGCCAGTTTCGCGTTTAACCAGCCGGCGCCGATTGTCGAAGCCAATACCGCACGTGTTCTGTCGCGTATTCTTAACTTTCGACGTCCGATCGATCAGACCGCCGGCCAGAAAGCGCTCTGGCAGCACGCCGCCGAGTTTGTTCCAAAGCGCTCCGCGCGCATTTACAACTCCGCGCTCATCGATCTTGGCGCGCTCGTTTGTCTCCCGCGCCGACCGCGATGCGGAGCGTGTCCAGTTAAAAGATTTTGTCGCGCAATAAATCCAAAAACTCTGCCGGTGAGGAAATTTCGACCTCGCACAAAGCGACTCACCGAAAAACACGCGTTTGTGGTCCGTCAGGGCAAGATTCTGCTAGAACAATCAGCCGCACGCTGGCGCGGCATGTGGATTTTGCCGTCGCTGCGAACGAGTCCGGCAAATCAACAACCAATCTACAAATCGATTTTTGCCTTCACAAATCATCATGTCGCTTTGAACGTTTACGCGCAGCGCCAGCACAAGTTCAACACATACTCGCAGCTTTGGATCAGACTGGATTCACTCGAGGCAATTCCGATTCCTTCGCCTCACCGCAGAGCATTGCAGCATCTTCTGCAACCAGATCGACATTAGTACGTGATGCTTGAGCGTTGATCGCTGACCGTTTCTCTGCGATAAACTTTCGAATCGCACGAACACTATGCGGAGCATGACTGGATATGGTCGCGCCGAGACGGACCACGCGGGAACGAAGTTTAGCGTTGAGCTCAACTCGGTGAACCGAAAACAAAGCGACATCGTAATCAATTTGCCGCGCGATTTCGCCGAGCTCGAACCACGCATTCGCCAGACGATCAACGAAAACATCTCGCGCGGCCGGACTAATGCCACCATCACCCTTCATAGCGGCGCAAACGGCGCGCGCAGCCTGGCGCTGAATACCGAACTCGCCCGTTCCTATCATGAAGCGATGCGCACACTGCAAAAGGAACTGAACGCGCCGGGCGAGATCACGATCAGCACAATTCTTCAAGCGCCCGGCGTCATGCGCTTCCCGGAGGAAGCCCTGAACGCGGAAGAAGCATGGCCGGCCGTTGAACGGGCGCTGCGCGCCGCGCTCGCGGATCTAATCAAAATGCGGGAGCGCGAAGGCAAACATCTAGCCAAGGATTTGATTCATCGTCTCAAAGCGATCCGAAAAAAGCTCAAGGAGGTTCGCGCACTTCATCCCGACGTAGTGCAAAGATATCGCGCCGCGCTCCTCGACCGAATTCAAAAAGCCGGGCTACCGATTGCCAGCGAGGACGAACGTGTGCTCAAAGAAATCTCCTTTTTCGCCGATCGCGCCGATGTGTCGGAGGAGCTGACGCGCCTCGAGAGTCATCTTGCTCAATTCGCTCATCATTTGCGCAGCAAAGAGCCGGTCGGGCGCACATTGGAATTTATCACTCAGGAAATCTTCCGCGAGCTCAACACACTGGGTGCAAAAGCGAATGATGCCGCCATTTCACAACGCGTCATCGCCTGTAAAGCCGAATTGGAGAAGGTCCGAGAGCAGGTTCAAAACCTTGAGTAAACAGTTCAGCCGCCACGGAATTCTCTTCATCATTTCCGCGCCATCGGGTGCGGGCAAAACCACGCTTGTTGAAACACTCAGACAAACGGCCAACCTTTTTTATTCGGTCTCCTGCACCACGCGAGCACCGCGCAGCGGTGAAATTAAGGGCGAACACTATCAATTTCTTTCGAATGCGGATTTTCGCGCCAGACTCGAAGCCGGCGACTTTCTGGAACACGCGCAGGTGCATGGGGACCATTACGGCACATTGCGCGAGCCGGTGTTGACCAATTTGAAGAAGGGAGTCGATGTCTTGATCGATATTGATACTCAGGGCGCCGCCACGATCCGCAATTGCGACGATCCAATCATTCGCCAGGCCCTGACTGATGTTTTTATTATGCCGCCCGATCTCGACGAATTGCTGCGACGTTTGCGCAAACGCGGCACCGAGACCGAAGAGCAGATCAAACGCCGGCTGGAAACCGCGGCGCGAGAGATGGAATTATGGCGCGATTACCGCTACACAATCATTAGCGGTTCAGTTGAAGAAGACCTGGAAAAATTCCGCCAGATCATGGCTGCAGAGGGTTATTTGAGCCGGCGGTTGATCTAAAGGGGACGCTGTTAGTGTCCAATTGATAAGACAAAGCCAAGCGATAACAGGAAGCTATCAGCTTCCCTACAGCAGATTCGCGACTAAGTTATCCATGTTGAATGGAAAAAGACTCGAGAGGCAAACGCGATAAAACCAGCGCGCGAAAAGTGGTACGCATTGCGGCTGGAAAAAAATCGATCGTGCTTGGCGTCACAGGATCGATCGCTGCGTATAAATCTGCCGAGCTGGCCAGTCTCCTCGTCAAACAAGGCCACGAAGTTTTTGTCGTCATGACGCAGGATGCGACCGAATTCATTTCACCGCTGACTTTGCAAACGCTTTCCAAAAATCCGGTGACGACCAGTTTCTACGACGAGAAGGAGAGCTGGCGACCCGGCCACATCGACCTTGCGGACCGCGCGAATCTGCTCCTGATTGCGCCCGCCACGGCGCACATCATCGCCGAACTCGCGCACGGCTTGGCCAGTCACCCGCTGGCAGCTATCGCGCTCGCCACGCGCGCGCCGATTTTGCTGGCGCCTGCCCTGAACGGAAAAATGTGGCAGCATCCCGCGACAGTTGAGAATGTGGAAAAATTGCAAACGCGCAGCGTTGAATTTATCGGCCCCGAAGAAGGAAT
>CATPBS010000047.1 GCA_955652715.1 uncultured Candidatus Udaeobacter sp. | reverse complement strand
TCGCATGCATCTGCCACTATAGCTGAAGATCAAGCTGCGACACGGCGCGGGGCGAGAGCGCCTGTTCTGTTTCCGACGGCAGCGGTAACATGAAGCCCAGACGTTCCGCGAGACGTTGGCAGGTTTCGGGTGCGAATCCTTCGAAGTGATTGCTGACAAATGCCCAGACACTGCGCACCTGGGGAAGATGCCGCTCGATTTTAAGCGACCAGCTTTCCAGGGCAGCTTCGCGTTTCCAGAGCAATTTTCCGTAGCGATGGACGTGGCCACCGTCAATGTCGTATTTCGTTGCGTAATCGCCGAGCAAACGCAGATACAGAAAGTCCGTGGTGCACGGCAGAAATTCAAAAGGGGCAAGATTTCGTTCGTTAAGGGGAGTGGTATCGGCCCAGACCCAACAAATACGATATTTTTCCAACAGCCGGATAAACTGCGGCCGATGCCAGCCGGCATTACGAAATTCAATCGCAAAGCGGAAATCCCGGGGCAGTTGTGGGAGAAATTTTCGCAACGCCGGCTTGCCGTCCCTTGGCGCTAAAGAGGGCGGGAGCTGGATGAGGATGACTTGGAGCTTTGGCCCGAGTGGCTCGATGGCGCGAAGAAACGAGGTTAACTCGGCGGTACAATCACGCAGCCGACAGATGTGCGTGATCTGACGGGGAAGCTTGCAGGTGAACCGGAAGGCGGTGGGAGTCATTTCGACCCAACGACGGACGTTATCTTCCGCCGGAGCAGCATGAAACGTAGAGTCCACTTCAACCGCTGGGAAATAGCTGGCGTAAAATTCCAGCCAGCGAGACTCCGGCAGACCCGGCGGATAAAAAACACCACGCCAGTCTTGAAAGCTCCATGCGCATGAGCCGATGCGAATTTTCTGCTGATCACCCAAGTTCAAGTGAAATTACAAGATTAGTCAGTTTTTTCCCTCGCAAAAGTCTTCACGCTGCGAAGGGTGATGAATGCTAGGTACGCCAGCTGCGGGTCGTGGCGACTGCTGAAACTTGACTGGCCAGATAACTCAACTAGGCTGCCACACCGAATGCAATTCGTTATTCGCGCCTTTCTGGTTTTTGTTTCTGCTGCATTTCTTTTGCCCGAATCCGGCATCGCCTCCGTCGTCTTCCAACCGGGTAAAGGAGCGAAGTACGTAGCGCCTGGCGAAGAAGAAATAAGCGGCAACGCTACAGATCTGTTTCAGATTGGACAGACTGCGGAAAAAGAGGGCAACATCAAGCGCGCGATCAGGGCTTACAAAAGTCTCGTCAAACGTCACCCTAAAGACAAGCTGGCACCCGCTGCGCTTTACCGCAGCGGCCAGTTGCAGGAACAGCTTCACATGTACACACCGGCAGCCGATTCATTTCGCGAATTGGTAGAAAGATATCCCAGTAGTCCTAATTTCGACGAAGCTATCGAAGGGCAGTTTCGCATCGGCGAAATTTATCTTAACGGAAAGAAGCTGAGGGTTCTTGGCATTCCAATTGCATCGGCGCTGGATCGCGCGGTGACTATTTTCGCGAACGTTGTTCGCACCGCGCCGTACGGAAAATACACGGCCCGGGCGCAGTTTGACATTGGCCTTGCGCGTGAGAAACAGGGCGCGAACGATGCGGCCCTACAGGCTTACCAGGCCGTAGTGGACAAGTTCCCGAACGAGCCGCTGGCAGTGGATGCGCAGTATCAAATCGGCTACATCTGGTTCACAGCAGCACAAACCGGCACAAAGGACGCCGCTGCCTCAGCCAACGCCAAAACTGCGTTCCAGGATTTCCTCTTCCACTACCCGAAGAGCGAGAAAGCAGCACAGGCGCGCGCTAACCTCGATATTCTCGAGCACAAGCAAACAGCCAACTCGTACAAGGTCGCAAAATTTTATGACAAACAGAAATATTATCGCGCCGCCGTCATCTACTACAATGAGGTAATTCGTCAGCAGCCGGGATCACAGGAAAGCAACGAGGCAAAGAAACGAATTGATCAGTTGCGCGCAAAATTCGGAGACGCTGCTCTTCAGCCGGCTTTGCCCGTCGCACAAAGTGGCAAGAAAAAGGGCGAAGCGCATGGAGCGCGGACTGCCGGAACTGGTTCCGCTAAGCCGGGTGCGGCAAATAACGAAGCACCGTTGCCGGCATCGGAGACTGATTCTTCGCTTCCGCCGCCGGCTTCGCTTGCGCCCGATACTACCACTGCGCCTGACTCCCTTCTGCCTCCGTCCGCCACAAGTACAAGCTCGGATACGTCTCCGGCTCCCGGGGGCTCGGCCTCTCCCGAAGCGTCCGCCCCACCGGCGCCTTGAAAGCCTCACTTGCGACAGTCTTCTGTCTCGTCTTGAGTGGTTGCCTTGGCTATCACATCGGGCCGGTAAAGCCATATTATCTGCGTGACGTCCACACCATCTCAGTCCCCACTTTTAAAAACCGCACCCTCGTCCCACGCGCCGAAGTTCTGGTCACTGATACTGTAATCAAGCAGTTGCAACAGGATGGGACATTTCAGATTGCCAGCGGGGACAAAGCGGACGCTACTTTGAGTGGTGAGGTTTCTCGCATCTCCCGCCTGCCAGCGCGCTCAGTGCGTGGCAACGTTTTGGCCACAACCGAATTTACTCTGATATTAGGCGTAAGGTACTCGCTGACTGGAAAAAATGGCGAACAGCTGGCGCCGACGAATGAAGCGGTCGGAACGACAAGCTTCTTCGTGAGCAGCGACGTAACCACTGATGAGCGACAAGCATTGCCGCTGGCTACGGAGGATCTCGCCACCCGATTAGTTGCCCAACTAAGCGAAGGCTGGTGAGAGCGATGAAGGGTGAAGAAAAGCTTTGGACCATCCTCAACGACAAACTTGACACTCTGCGTGCCACGAATCAGCTGGCTGAGGCGATTCGCGTTGCCGAAACTGCGCTTGAAATCGCGAAGCGCGCTTTTAAGAGGAACGAGACTCCACTTGCCACCAGCTTCGAGAAGCTAGGCGAGCTCCTCGAGCAAAAGGGAGATTACACTGCGGCGGAGGCATCCTTGCTAAAGGCGCATGCTATCCTGGAAAAGGGAAAACCACCGGACCAGCGCGCCATCTACCGCGCGGCGCGGCGGCTGGCATCCTTGTGCGACAGCCTCGGCCAATCTGAGGAAGCAATCAATTTTTATCAGAAAGCAATAGCCGCCGGCACTGAAATCGACGACGTTCCTTACTCCGACATCGGAACGATGTTAAACAACATTGCGCTGATTCTGCGTAAGTCGGGCCGGCAAAAGGCGGCGGAACCCTGCTACCTGCGTGCTTTGGAGATTTATGAGAAACAACTTGGGCCTGACCACCCCGATGTAGCGTCGGTCCTAAACAACGTGGCGGTGTTCTACACGAATGAACGCCGTTACACTGAAGCTGAGAAGATACATCTCCGCGCGTTGGCCATCCGGCAGAAATTGAAGCCACCTCCACTCGCCGACATTGCACAATCGAAATGCAACCTGGCGGTGGTCTATCATTCGCGCGGAGATTACGCAAAAGCGGCAGAGCTTTATCAATCTTCGCTAAAAACATGGGAGGAGGTGCAGGAAAAGCCCTCCAAGGATTACGACATCGTGGTGTCCAATTACGCCGACCTTTTGCGTTCCATTGGTCAGGTGCGCAAAGCGCATCAATTGGAGGTTCGCGCACGCAAGAAGCGTTTAGACTGATCTAACGAGTGTCGCTCGCTTCGGTGCTATTGTAATGTACTCGATTTCGCCTTGCAGGCCACGCGGTGAACGCGGATTGTAAGCCACTGCCTTTGCTCGCGTGGCGGAATTGGCAGACGCGTACGGCTCAGGACCGTATGGGGAAACCCGTGGAGGTTCGAGTCCTCTCGCGAGCAGCAAGCCCCTCCTACCGCCAACGAGGGGACGAATAGAAAGGCTGCCAGGCCAGTTTAATGAGACTGCTACCTCGACGCACCTTTCCTTCTTGCCGCCCAGCGCGCCTTCATTAGCTCGGACAGCTTCTTTCGCCCGGCGGGGGTGAGTGTGCCTTTTTTCCTGGCAGGCGCTGCTGCCTTCTTGCCCCCCGCTTTCCTTCTTGCGGCCCAACGAGCCTTCATTAACTGGGAGAGCTTTCTTCGCCCGGCAGGCGAGAGCTGGCCCTTTTTTCTGGCGGGAGTCGCTGTAGTCGCGGCTCCCCTTAGTTTTCCCCAACGCGCTCTGGCGGCAGCCGAAAGCTTCGCTCGAGTCGCAGGCGAAAAGTAACGGCCGCCCGCAGGGCGTGCCGCGGGGCGCGCTGTTGTCGCTGGGCGGGTTGTCGTCGGAGATGCACCTCCGCCCAGGATTGAGGAAAGGCGTCTTTCCAGGTTATCAATTTGTCGGCGAATTGAAATCGCTTCTTCTAGAGCTTTAGCAGATGTATCCATATGTTATTAGATAGCTGGAGTTGGCCGGGCTGGCAATCCCAATTTTATAATAACTTAATCGTGTTCCTCGGCTGGGTTTGCCTGCTAGTTATACCTACGTAATAACCAGTAAAAGTTAGCTACATAAAATTGCCAGCCGGTGTTCTATCAAATCCTCAAGTGACTACGCAAACTGCACGGGTTCGAGAAATGTTCGGGTCGATTGCCAAGCGTTACGACGCCGCAAATCACTTGCTTAGCTGCGGGATGGATTTCTATTGGCGACGACGCGCGGCTGAAATCGTCACCGATTGGCGTCCACACAGCATTGCAGATCTTGCGACTGGCACCGGAGATTTGGCGCTCGCGCTGCAAAGGAAATTGCCACAGGCGGAAATCGTGGGTGTCGATTTCCTGCCGGAAATGCTGGAACTTGCGCGCAGCAAAGGCCTGCGACAAATCGTACTTGCCAATGCCATGAACCTGCCGTTTGGCGACGGTTCATTCGATTGCGTCACCATCGCATTCGGCTTGCGCAATCTGGAAAACTGGGCAGCCGGGCTTGCGGAGATGTCGCGTGTGCTTAAGACGAACGGTCACTTGCTCGTGCTTGAATTCTCGTTGCCCGCAAGACCAATCTTGCGCGAGGTCTATCGTTTCTATTTACATCGCTGCTTGCCCTTACTTGGTTCTTTTTTAACACGGAGGAAAACCGCCTACGATTATCTTGGCGATTCGATCGAGGAATTTCCAAGCAGCAGTACGATGTGTCAGTTGATCGCGGGCAACGGTTTCACGCGTGCGACGTTCGAAACACTAACCGGTGGAATCGTCACCATCTACACGGCTACGAAACAATAACTATAGAAAGGACAGGCGATCCTGATTTTCGGGAATGCCGAAACCATTCACTGTTGGTATGCGGTCATCGTCCTTTATTGCTTCGGAATAGGAGACGCGGTTGCAGTCGGTGAGGGACTCGATAGTCCTGTGGCTTGGTTGGCCAGCGGCAATTTCAACGTGTTCAAGTCGCGACTGCTGATCTCAAAGGTGCCCTCGCGCCCATCCACACGCGCGCACCACGTGCCGTCATTGTTTTGAGCACCGATGCTCAACTTATGTGATGCTTTGTTATCGGGTGAAGTAGTGAACGCAAGGACAAGCTGCGGTTTTTCGAAGCCGTGTTGCGGCGACGTTGCTCCCAGCCAGCGTACTGCATGCAAGCCCGATAATGTGTTGAGCAGCGGTTGCAGATTGGCTTGATTAATCTGGCCGCTCCCTTTCAGCCAATGCCATTGGTTCGTCTGGTCGCGCTCAAGTGACAGTTCGTTCTCACTCGTGACACTTAAGCGACGAATTTGTTCCGGTTTGAACTTAAAGATCGACAACTCCTGCCATTGCAGGGGATCGGGTGAAATTTGATCCAGCAAACCGCGACGCACTGCCACGATGAATGGTTCGTCGCTCAGCCGCGCGTAAACGTTATCCCCCTCTCCGTTTCCAAAGGCGATTGCTGCAAACGGCTGCTCGCCCGCCTTGGTTTCAGCGGTATTTTCCGAAGCAAATGAACTGAACGTCAATTGAATGTGCGGCTCATCCAAGCCATATTTCGGCAGATTAGAAGCGACGTCTTCTACGAATCTTGTTACCCGCTCATTTTGTAGCGTGTCGATCAAGCGCCGAACCGCACCTGAATCTGCCGGCACATTGTTTCGTGTGGCGATTGTCCAATTTCCATCTTTGCGCGCGAGAACGGTTTTGCCTTTGTCTGGAGCGTCGATCGTGATCCGATCGAGAATGTTTGTATCGATCCGAACCAAATGATAGTCGCGCAAATCGGCCGGCTTCGTGTTAAGTATCTCTTCGATCTTTCTCGGTAGGGTGTAAACGGATCCGCGAGGAGCGAACCGCGAATAAATCTGGTCTTTTTCCTTCTCTGGCACACTGCCGATCTGCAGCGTCTGACCTTTGTCCTCCCGTCCAAACACCTTGATCGAATCACCGAGCTCAACCTTCTGGTCTCTTTTCTGCTCCTGATCATACAACGTGATCGATCCGCGCGGCTCCGCCAATCCATAAGGGCGCAGGTCACCACGATCATCGGCTACAAATTGTTGAATGCGCGCTGTCGTGATTTGCGCAATCAAGTCGCCAATTTTCTGGTCATCGGCTCGGGCGCGGAGCGGCTTAAGGATGTCCCAGTGGTCGCCTTTCTTCTCCAGCTCCATCTCACCAGCAGGCGTTTTCAATGTGATGCGGCGGACCTGCGCAGTCGTCACATCCGTTAATTTTTTGTCGCGAAATTCCTCCGGTTTTTTATCGATATCTTTTTTGACCGACTGCGTGGCGAGAAAGGTTTCCTTCGAGTTCTGGAAACGGACATATATTTTGCCTTCCAACGCGGCATCTTTGCCAAACAAAATTTCCGGCGGTCTATCCCGGCCGAGCAATTTGAGCTTTAGCTTGGCATTGGTCAGGCCATACTCAGTTAGTTTGCTCTTATCGGTCGCAATATCTTTCGCGGGGATGGTCGCCTCCTTCTGCCATGTCTCCAAATCCGACAACAAATTCTCAACTAGAGCGCCATCTGCTTGATCTTTAATAGGGGTTTCAAGGCGCCATTTATTGTCGTGGCGCCGTATTTCGATCTGTTGATCCCCATTTTGGATGACAATAGCGTCGATCTTGTTTCGGTCGAAATTGACCATGTTCTGCGCCTGTCGCTTCGCTTCCTCCGTGCTCGGCCGCTTCATCTCAAAGAACCTGAAGTAAGCGAAAACAGCGAGCGCAATGACTGCCAGGATGAGGGTATTCCTCCAGTTCATACTAAACGCGCCGTTGCCACCACACCACGGTTCCAATCACGGCGGGAATCAAAGGTATGAACACCAGAATAATCCAACGGAGCCGGCGCAGCGCCTCTTCGTTGAGACTGAAGGTGAGAGGCTTCGGGATCTTTGGCGCAATACCGATAAGCTGTTCCCGACTTAGCAGCCAGTTCACACTGCCGGAAATGAAGTCGAGCCCCTGCTGATCTTGCGTGATCGCATTGTCCTGAACGAAGCTTGCGTTGCTAACGACTACCAGACGCGACGAATTCACCTGGACCCGCTGATCTGCGCTGCCCCCTTTTTCGACTGCCGCGCCGATAGTTAGCAACACATCGCTGTTCTGCTTCGCGTCGGCCTGTAGTTTTGCTTGGTCGTCAGTGTTGTAATCTTTTTCGGCAAAATAGCCTTTTTCTGCATGGATCAACGGTTCCACACGTATGTTGGCAGCACGGATGCGGTCTGGCTCAAGAGTAAGTGAAGATGTGCCCCCGAGAAAGAGCGCCCGCACATCGGCCAGCCGTTTTGTGACCGGGCTGTCGCCGAGGAAACGCGCTTGCACATCTCGCGTTAATGCCAGCTCCTGGATACCGGTGCGCACGAAAACCATCAGCCTATCGTCATTCAATTTGACCCCCAGTTCGTTGACAAAGCCGCGGAGCTTCGGCGTTTTCGCCGCTGGATCCAGGAGAACGAGTATCCGCCCCTGTTTTTCCCAGAAGTCGCGCAACAGTTTCATCTCGCGATCGGAAAAATCGTATTGCGGTCCGATAATCATTACAGTTTTCACTTCGGCCGGAATCGCATCCAGATCGAGTAGGTTCAGCTCCTGAAACTTGATGTTTTCGTTTTCGATAAACGTTTTCAGCACGGACACCGGGCTATTCTGTGAGAGCGGCGGTTCCTTGTGACCGAGGACGTAGCCAAGAGTCTTCTTTTTGCCTTCGACAAGGTCGATCATCCCGCTCGTGACGGCTTGCTCGCCTTTGAATGCAGTCACACGCGGTCCTTCGCCGAAGGCCATTCCGCTCTGGTCAACATCGGCCATCTCCGACGCCTTGACGGTTTTGTTCCGGCCCTCGTAATCGAGCACCAAAAGGCTCTCATCCGTGACAACTTTGTATTTGTCGAACAGCTCTTTGGCGCGGGAAAGATTCCGTTCGGGATCGATGTGTTCGATGTCAATCTTTCCCTTACCCGCATATTGATATTCCGTCAGCAAATTCTGAACGTCCGCAGTAATCGGCGTATTTGGCGAAAAGAAGACCGTGATGCGCATCTTGCCTTTGATTGTTTTGAGGAAACGCTTTGTTTTGTCTGAGAGCGCATATTTTTGGTCCCGGGAAAAATCCCAACGCGCGTAGTGTTTGAATGCGAACGAATTGACCATTGCAGCGAGAAACAAGATCAGCACGATCTGGGCGAGAACGTTGAAACCGATCCGGACCCGGCCAATTTTCATTCTGGCACGCGCACGCGGCTGCTTTGATTCATCAGCCATATCTCAGAGCCTCCATTTCCGGGATTGGAACGCGTGATACGTGAGCGTTAGCATCACAAGTGTCATGCTCACATAGAGAACGATCGGCCGTGTATCGATTACGCCCCGCGAGAATGTCCCCATGTGTTCGATCGCCGAGAAATAGCCCAGCAGATCGCGCGTTGTGGTAGTAACATCCAGAAGTACGAACTGAACCAGGCCGAGGAAAAACAACAGCGTGATTGCGCAGAAAGAAATGACGGCTGCGATAATTTGGTTCTTGGTCAGAACGGATGTGAAACAACCAATCGAGACATAAAACATTCCAAGCAAGAAAAGCATCAGATAGGAACCAAAGTATGCTCCGGCAGAATTTGCGGCCGGCTGGTTTGTTATTTTCAGAAAAATCCAGAAGTAAAGCAGTGTTGGAATCCAAAGGATGAGGTAGAACACCAGAGCGCCAAAAAACTTTGAAAGTACGACCTGCCAGTCGCGGACAGGGACAGTAGTTAGCGGCTCAATCGTGCCGAGTTTAAACTCTTCTGCGAACAGGCGCATGGTGATCAGGGGAAAAATCAGAACGAAGGCGAACCAGAAGAAGACCGAATTAAAAAAAGCCTCCTGTACCGTGTATTGCACCTGGCGCTGGTTCATGAACGAGACCTGAAAGTAAAAATCGATCCCGCTGACGATAAGGAAAAAGATGAGCACGATGTACCCGATCGGGGAATAGAAATAGCCGCGCACCTCACGCGAAAGCAGAGTGTAAAACTTACGCATCGATCAATCTTCGTGTTACCATTGATCTCAAACCAGGTCAGGGTGCGTGAGCTCAACGAATACATCTTCAAGCGTCGCTCGACGCTGAGTTAATTCGCGCAGCACCCAGTGGCGATCCGTTGCCAGACGAAAGACTTCTTCGCGCACATCTACACCCGATTCCACCCGCAGGGAGAGTCGCTTCCAATCATCGTCCCCGTCGGTAACTACGTCCCGCACACCTGAAATCTTCTTCAGTTCCTCTGCGGCGTTATCCTTCCCGACCTTTGCTTCAAGCAGTACGCCGCCAGCTTGCCTGATTTTTCCGAGTAAATTATCCGGCGTATCGCACGCCTCGATTCGCCCCTTGTGAATGATGATTACTCGGCCGCACGTCATCTCCACTTCCGGCAGAATGTGCGTCGAAAGCAAAATTGTGTGGTGTCTGCCTAGGTTCTTGATTAGCTCGCGCACTTGCCGGATTTGATTTGGATCAAGACCAATCGTGGGCTCATCGAGAATGAGGAGATCCGGTTCCGCCAGCAGCGCGTCTGCCAGACCGACGCGTTGTCGATAGCCTTTGGAGAGAGTGCCGATCAGCTTCTTTTCAACCTCCCTTAGACCACAAAGTTCCTTTACATCGCCAACACGCTCCGCAATGCGGCGATGCTGGACTCCTTTCAGCGCCGCGCGATAGTTAAGATACTCAGTCACACGCATGTCGCTGTAGAGGGGTACGTTTTCTGGCATGTAGCCGAGGTGCGCCCGCGCCTGGAGCGACTGCTTAAACACATCGAATCCCGCGACGGTAGCGCGGCCTGAAGTGGGCGGCATAAAACCAGCCAAAATGCGCATGGTCGTGGTCTTGCCGGCTCCGTTTGGTCCCAGAAAGCCCATGATTTCACCCTGGCTAACTTCGAAATTTAAATCCCGGATCGCAGGCTGGCCAGCGTAACGTTTTGTCAGATTTTCGACCTTAATCATTGTGCGACATTTCGATGAGACAATCGAATTGCGATTGCGTTGCCAATTTTTTTAACGCGCCGTCAGGCTCAAGGTCGCGAGCGCACGGTTTCCTCCATCGGCGCGTATCACGCCGACGGCGAATTCCACTTCCGCGCCGCTCTCTACGGCTTGAAGTAGCTCCTCGACCTGTTTAATAGAACTAACTTCAGATTTGCCTATGCGATAAATCGCTAGCCCACGCTCAATACCCGCCTCATCTGCCGGGCTGTCTGGTTCGATCGCAGCAATTAAGACGCCACGCGCTCGCGCGTAGCCCAGCGCATCACTTAAGTCCTGGCTCAAATTTTGTAGCTGCATTCCAAACAACTTTTCCGCTCTTGAAATCGATGTTTCGCTGGTAACAGGCGGCGTTTTTGTCGTGGGCTGTATCTTCGCCGTTTTCTTGAATCGATTGACACCATCACGCACGACGCTCGCAGGAATGGCGAAACCGAGTCCCTGCGTGGGCACCCCTTGTGGCGTGAACGCCATCTTTGCCGAAGCGATGCCGACCAGCCGGCCGGAGAGGTCGATCACCGGCCCACCGCTGTTACCCGGATTAATCGCCGCATCAGTCTGCACGAGGTCTTTGTATTCGACGTCGTCCACTGTGATATTGCGCTTCACCGCGCTAAGAACACCTCGGCTAATGGAGCTGCCGTAGCCGACAGCGTTGCCTACTACGATTACAGTCTGACCAAGCAAGTTCGGAGAAATATCGTCGAGGTTGATGAAGGGAAATCCGGTCTGCGCGTCGATTTTAATGAATGCCAGGTCAGTCTTGTCATCGCCGGCGATGTAATGAGCGTTGTACGTTTTTCCGTCGTTTGTCGTCACGTGAATTTTCAAGTCTGCGGCGCGCTCGACGACGTGCTGGTTGGTCACGATGTAGCCAGACGGATCGATAATGAAACCGGAGCCGAGACTTTGCAATGTCTGGCGAATTTGGCGGGGCCTGATGCGGTTGTAACCGAAGAACTGGGCATAAAAATCCTCAAACGGGTCGCGAACCGTCCGTCGAACCACGCGCTCGGTGTTGATATTCACCACCGCCGGCAACACCTTGGCTACAGCCAAAACGGCGGGCTCTGAAGCCGGGTCGGCTTGCGCAAAACAAGACGCCGATTGTGCGACGGTCAAGGCGCTCGCAAAGAATAAACTTAGCGCGCAAGCCGCGCTCCGCGGGCGCACCAGAGCAAACATTTTCGCGAGACTCATCGCGAAGCAAGTAACGAAACCACCTTTGTACTGTCAACTTGCCGCGCCGCGCAATCGTCGGAGATTAAATTCGTTATGCGTACATCCATTGATGCTCGCGCAAATCTCGACCTGATCGAAGAGAATTACCGGCGCTGGGAGAAAAATCCTGAATCGGTCGATTCGGGATGGTCTACCTTTTTTGAAGGGTTCGAACTCGGAAATCTGCCGCAGCGCGACGGGGCGGGAGTGGCGGAGGCCGAAGCTCGCGAGGCGGCGCTGCAGACGCGTGTAGATGGTCTCGTTTACGCGTATTGCTCGCTCGGGCATACCATTGCACGGGTCGATCCGCTCGCAGAGACGCGACCGCAAAATCCGTTGCTGAGTTTGCGCGAGTTTGGATTCAGCAAGTCGGATCTCGATCTTCGCGTTTCATCGAAATTTTTCCTCGACAATCGGCCGATGACCTTGCGCGAAATGATCGCCGGTCTCGAGAGAATTTATGCCGACTCCATCGGCTCGGAATTCATGCATATCCAGGACCCGCGGATTCGCGAGTGGGTGCGGCGTCGGCTGGAGACGCGTCCGCAAAAGCATTCGACGCCGCGCGCAGTTCAGGTGGCACTGTTGCGCGCGCTGCTCGAAGCCGAATCGTTCGAGATTTTTCTGCATACGCGGTACGTGGGGCAAAAACGGTTTTCCCTTCAGGGCGCGGAATCGCTCATGGTGATTCTTGATACAATTCTTCACAGATGCCCCGATGGTGGCGTCGAGGAAATTTGCATGGGCATGGCGCATCGCGGGCGGCTCAACGTGCTCGCGAATTTTTTGCGCAAATCGCTGAAGGTCATTTTTACCGAATTCAGCGAGAATTACATTCCCGATTTGGTGGCTGGCGATGGCGACGTGAAATATCATCTCGGCTACCACTCGATCCGCAGACTTGCTTCAGGAGCCGAAGTCGAGATTCGCCTCTCCTCAAACCCGAGTCATCTGGAAGCCGTCGATCCTGTGGTCGAAGGAAAAGCGCGCGCGCGACAAAGGATCCGTGGAGATACCGAACATCGACGAAAAGTTTTGCCGCTGCTGGTGCACGGCGACGCGGCCTTCATCGCGCAGGGGATCGTGGCTGAGACGCTAAACTTGTCGCGACTACCCGGCTATAGCACCGGCGGCACGGTTCACATCGTGGTGAACAATCAAATCGGGTTCACTACGCTTCCCAAAGATGCGCGTTCCTCGCAGTATTCCACCGATATCGCCAAAATGATTGAGGCGCCGATTTTCCATGTGAACGGCGACGATCCGTTGGCCATTAAATTTGTGAGCGACATGGCGTTCGATTTTCGCCAGCGATTCGGACGCGACGTAGTGATCGACATGTATTGCTATCGTCGCTACGGCCATAACGAGGGCGACGAACCCGCGTTTACTCAGCCCGATCTCTACGCAAAGATCGAAACGCACCCATCGGTCACGCAGCTCTACAAAGGCGAGCTTCTCGAAGCCGGAACACTAAGCGAAGATGACGCCGTCTCGCTGGAGACCGAGTTTTCTCTGCGGCTGGAAATGGCGCGGGACGAAGTCAACGCCATCGAAAAACGGAAGGCTAGCGAGAAAGCAAAGTTCAGGGAATCGACGGCAATTTTTCAACCGGAATACACAAGCACATCGGAGCCAACGGCGATCAGTGAGCAAACGCTCAAGACCATTGTCGATGGTCTCACCCGTGTTCCGGAGGGTTTTCAGGTCCAGCCGAAGATTAAACGCATCGTTCTCGATCACCAGCGCAAAGTCTTCGAAGAGGGCGGTCCCTACGAGTGGCATTACGCCGAAACGCTCGCCTTTGGATCATTGCTTCTGGAGGGAATTCCGGTTCGATTGTCCGGCCAGGACAGTTCCCGCGGCACGTTCAGCACACGGCACTCCGTGCTTTACGACGCGAACACGGGCAAACCCTACGTACCGCTCATGCATCTGGCCGAAAAACAAGCGCGCATTTGCATTTACAACAGCCCGCTCTCAGAAGCTGCCGTGCTTGGGTTTGATTACGGCTACTCGTTGGATTACCCAAAAATGCTCTGCCTGTGGGAAGCGCAATTCGGCGATTTTGTCAATGCCGCGCAAACGATCGTCGATCAGTTCATCGTCTCAGCCGAATCGAAATGGCAACAGCCGAGTGGGATTGTGTTATTGCTCCCGCACGGCTACGAAGGCCAGGGCCCGGAACATTCCAGCGCGCGACTTGAGCGTTTTCTGCAGGCGTGCGCCGAGGACAACATTCAGGTCTGCAATCCCACTACTTCTGCCCAGTATTTTCATGTGCTGCGGCGCCAGATGAAACGCGAGTTCATTAAACCGCTCATCATCGCGACACCGAAAAGTTTGCTCCGCGCCAAGTTTGCTTCCTCGCCAGCCGAAGAATTCATCCACGGCCGGTTCGAAGAAATTCTTGGCGCGCCCGAGGCTGGTCCCGCCGACAAAGTGAAACGGATCATCTCTTGCTCCGGCAAAGTGTATTACGATCTGTTGAAGTATCGTACTGAGCGCAAGATTGACGATGCAGCGATCATTCGCATCGAACAACTTTACCCGTTCGCGGAAAAAAGGCTGCGCGAAATGCTCAAGCCATTTCCAAAGAGCGCGAAGCTCGTGTGGTGCCAGGAAGAACCGCAAAATATGGGCGCGTGGAGTTTCATCGAACCGCGATTGCGCACGACTTTTTGTAGCGAAATCGCCTACGCGGGACGTGACGCCAGTGCCAGCCCCGCTGTCGGCGCACTCGCTCGGCACAAGCGCGAGCAAGCCCGCCTCGT
>CATPBS010000046.1 GCA_955652715.1 uncultured Candidatus Udaeobacter sp. | reverse complement strand
GCCGCGGTTTCCCGATCTGATTTTGATCTCAATCGGGCACAATAATGTCGACTGGGCATGGCAATGTCCGCCTGAGGAATTGCATGTGCCGGAGCCGCGCTTGAAGCATCAATGCCAACAGTTCCGACAAAATTACGCGCGCGAGCTGCGCCGGTTGCTCGGTCGCGCGCGAACCGAAACGCATCGCGTGGCTGTTGTCGTGTTCGGATTGATCAATTTTGAATCCTATTTCAAAGGCCGCGAGGTGGTCGAACGCCTTCGACAATCTGACAGACGTCTGTATCCGCACCTGGAAACGATTTATAGATACTTCGTCTCTTTTCATCCAGCGTACCGGTGCAACTTGACTCGTCTCGCTTCAATGGTGAACGAAGAATTGCGCGGAATAGTGGAAGAGCTGAACGGCGAGTTTGAGGACGCAGGAAATATCCAGTTGAGGTATTCCCACACATTGGCGACAGCCGACCTCGGCCATGCGGAGTTACTCCATTCGATCGATGGATGGCACGCGTCCGCCGAAGGCCACAATGTGTTGGCCGAAGCGGCATTCAGCGCTCTCACGCCGAGGTTGCAATTTCTTGGATTAATTGATCAAGGAGCGGCGGCTTCTCAGCCGCCGCGTCAAACATGAGCGCCCGGGAAGCCGCCGCTGTTCGTGGTTTGCAAATCGCCACGCTCTTTCAGCCGCGCGAGCGTTTCGCGCATCATTCGATAGCCGTAATGGCCCTGGCGAACCCGCAACAGTTCCGAGCCGCGCCATTTTCGCTGGATCGCCTCAATTTGCTCGGCTGGCGCGATCGAATCGAACTCACCGGTTACGAATAGAACGCGAGCAGAATCACAAAGCGGTTGGTTGTGCAATGGTGAGCTCAGATGAAAATGGCGAGCGACGAGAGACGGCTCGATGTTCGCACGACGCAACTCGCGCCGAATAAGCCACGCCGCAGGACTCGCCCAGATCGCGTGTTCGATATTCACAATCGGCGCCATCAAGGCAACGAAACGAAGATCGCGCTCAACCATCGCGAGCAACGCGCCGACCCATCCGCCGTAACTGGTGGCGAGCACGCCGAAGTCGCGGTAACCGCGTTTGCGCAGTGCACTTATTAACTGCCGCAGCTCAATTACGCCCTGACGGAGCCCTTCTGCGTTGCGAATGAGATCGCAGGTGATCGCAAGTTCGCCGTTCCAGTAGCCGCGCGGGACACGGGAAAAATGATACGGCAGATGAAGGAAACATGCGTTCCAGCCAAGTTCATTGAAGCGCTCTGCGTAACGTCGATGACCGGTCGGACTGGCGGACATTAGCGCGTGCAGCAGGAACACCGTGGGCGCGCTGATGCCTTGTGCGCACTCAAAGAATTCCGCGTGAGCGATGTTGTTTTCTGCAAATGGTGTCTGGATCGAACTGTTCCATGTGATCGTCGGGCGACCTTCTCCAAGTGCTTTGGCAAGACTCGTGCTGAGCTCAGTCGAAACATCGACCCCGTCCGGCGAGGCATAATACTGATGGGCGGTGAGCCGCTCGCATTCCTCCACGTAGCGTTCCATCTCTGTGCGACTGTACCCATTTAGCCTGTGACGTGTGTGAAGGAAATTGATCGATGCGCATAGAAATGCATCGACCCCTGCTGCGGTGAAACGGCGAAATCCATCGCGTTGAATTGTAGGGCAATCCCGAAAGCTTTCGGGGTTGCCGGTTCTGGGGATGGCAAGCGATGCGCTCGCCCTACAACGGTTCGTGCGTTCTCGCGGCGGATGCGGCAAGTCGTCCGTTGTCAGGCGAAATTGTTGTTGCAGTTCCGCGTAAAGATTTTTGAACGCGGCAGTCAATTCGCATTCGATCCGCTCGCGCGCCTGTGGTTTTGGCAGCTCTGGAAAATGTGAAATGCGATTTCCAAACGCGATCCAGATCGGCGTGCGACGCAGCGGCAGCCATTGTTTTATCGAATACAGCCGATCGCTGCCAAGGATCACGCAGGGCACAATCGGAACACCAGCAATGTGGGCAAGCGTCGCTGCGCCCGGCCGGAGCGGCGCGCCTTCAAGCAACGAGTGTGCGCCATCACGGATCCCGCCCTCGGGGAAGAGACCGACGACGCATCCGTCTTTCAGTCGTTCGATTGCAGTCCGGATTGTTTTGCGATCGGCACGATCTCGTTCTGCCGGAAACGCATCTACCGCGCGCAAAAGGAATCCCAGCCCTGGCAACCGGAAAAATTCCGCCATTGTCATCCAATCGATCTTGCGCGGCACCATTAACGATATCAGAAACGGATCGAAATGACTGATGTGATTTGCCGCCAGCAGAAATCCGCCGGTGCGATTCGCATTTTCGCGTCCGAGCACGCGAACATGTGCGACACAGCCAAACACCAGTTTCACCAATAGCTTACCGGTGCGATAAGATGCCGTTTTGATTTCCACGTGGTCAGTTTTTCGCCGCTTTCGTGCGATCGGAAAGCTATTTTTCAGGCTGATTTCCTTTTTCTAACGTGATATCATAGGGGCGGTTCACACGCGAGTTGTGGGTCAGAGGCTATGAAACCGAGGAGTCCTTCCACGGGCGGCAAGGGGCGATTCCCGCAGACGGACTATTTTTTCCATTCCGGTTTCGGGCAATGGCATGGTGGGTATTTCTCGCCTTACGATGGCGAGGACAAATCAGGGTTCAGGAATTTTTACAATTTAGGACGCGAATACCGGATCGAAGCTGCGCGCGAACGGGCCAAGGAGATGGCGGTGTTTGTGGCAATTGTTCTGACCTCGGCCTGGCCGGTGCTCTACATGGTGGTCACGGTGGTGAAATTGCTGAGCAAAGGCCGACCGTAGCTAGCTATCCGCATTCGGACGACTGACACCGCGCGACAAGCCCCGCGCGCTTATTGCGGTTTTGGCCAGAGAAATTCGTCGCGATATTCCGGCGTCTGTTCAGGGGCGAAGCCGTGGCGAGTAGTATTTTCGGTTACCACGCGCGGGATGAGAAAGTTCAGGAGATAATCTTCGCCACCCGCTTTGGTACCGCTGCCGCTCATCTTGAATCCACCAAATGGATGACGTCCAACAATCGCCCCGGTGCACGAGCGATTGATATAGACATTTCCCGCCTCCAATTGTACTTTGACGCGCTCAATGTTGTCCGGACTACGCGACAAAAATCCGCCGGTCAGCGCGTAATCAGTGCCGTTCGCGACTTCGAGCGCTTCATCGAGATCGCGCACTTTTATTACGCTCAGCACGGGGCCAAAAATTTCCTCGCGCGCGATGCGCATACTTGGTTTCACATCGGTGAAAATGGTCGGCGGAATAAAATAGCCATGGGGCGGCACTTCTTTCGCTTGATAGGCGAGCGTCGCCTCGCTCTTGCCCACCTCGATGTAATCCAGAATGCGCCGGTAAGCAGCCTCGTCGATCACTGGCCCGACCATGATGCCTGGTTCTTCCGGATTACCGATTCGCAGACTTGCTGCGGCCGGAATCAAACGTTCCATCACGCGATCGTAATTTTCCTCAAGCAGAATGAGGCGCGATAGCGCAGAACACTTCTGTCCCCCGTAGCCGAATGCGGAGTAAATGGAATAAACAATCGCCTCGTCAAGATCGGCATCGGAATCGACGATTATTGCGTTTTTTCCGCCCATCTCGCAAATGACACGCTTTAGCTCGCGTTGACCGGGTCGAGTGATACCGGCCGACTCCCAAATTTTTAATCCGACTTCGCGCGATCCCGTGAACGCGATCAAATCGACATCCTTGTGGTTAACCAAGTGCGCTCCTATCACGGAGCCGTGCCCGGATAGAAAATTCAAAACGCCCGGCGGAACACCTGCTTCCTCGAACACCTGCATGAGCATGGCGCCGCTGACAATCGATTGCTCGGATGGTTTCATGATCACGGTATTTCCGGTTACGACCCCGGCCGACGCCATTCCGCAGAGAATGGCGATCGGAAAATTCCATGGCGCGATCACGAATGCGACGCCGCGCGGCCAGTAGTGGTGATAACTGTCCTCGCCAGGGACGCGTTGTGTGAGCTTCGGGCGGCCGAGGCGGCGCATCTGCTGCGCGTAAAAGCGGCAAAAATCGATTGCCTCGCGGATGTCGGCGTCTGCTTCACTCCAAGGCTTGCCTACTTCGAAGACTTCGACTGCGGAGAGTTCGTAGCGCCGGCGCTCCATGATATCCGCGGCGCGGTCCAGCAAGAGCGCCCGCTCTTCAAACGGCGTGCGGCTCCACTTACCAAACGCCGCGCGCGCAGCCTTGACCGCGCGTTCGGCTTCCGGAATTCCCGCTTCACTGGCGTAACCGATAATCTCGGTTGGCTCACTGGGATTAACCGAAGGTGTCAGCTCGTCGGTCCAGACCTTTTCGCCTCCGATATAGAGCGGATATTTTTCGCCGAAGCGTTTGCGCACCTCGTTCAATGCACTCCGCATCTTGTCCTGACTGTCTTTGTAAACGAAACTCACAAGCGGCGAGTTTCGATAAACATCGCCGGGCGCGGTGTCAAGGGAAGCGCCATTTTTGCTACGCTGATTTCGCACAGTGATCGGACTTTCTGATCCCATCAGGTTCGCTCCATCCGGTTTTACCAGCTCCCTTGGATCGCGCAGCAATTCTTTCGCCGACACGTTCTCGGCAAATTTTGCGCGCAGAAACCCTTCATTCGACGTGTTCTCGAGCAGGCGTCGAACCAGATAGGACATCCCGGGAAGCAGTTCGCCGACCGGGCAATATTCGCGGACACGATAACCCATTTCCACCAGTGCCCTCTTGATCGGCCCGGCCATGCCGTAGAGCAGTTGAAACTCGAAGCGGCTGCGATCGACCCCGAGCTCATTCGCGAGCGCCTGTGCGTGGGCGATGCTGCGGACGTTGTGCGAGCCGAAGGCGGCAGTAACGATTGATTCATTTTCCAAAAGCAACTCCGTGAGCGTCTCGAAATTCACGTCGCTTTGCGGCTTCTGAAAATAAACCGGACAATTCCAGCTGTTCTGGATCGATTTCGTGGTTTCGTAGTCCCAATATGCGCCTTTTACCAGCCGGACTGCGAAGCGCGTGCCGCGGGCGCGGCCCCACTCGATCAAGTCGCGCAAATCGGCTTCCGAATCTCGCAAATACGCTTGGATGACGATGCCGGCGTGCGGCCAATCTCTAAACTCCTCCTCTGTGAAAATGGTTTTGAACAGTTCAAGAGTGGTATTTTTGTGCGCATAGCTTTCCATATCAAAATTGATGAAGGCTCCGAGCTCTCGCGCGCAGCGCAGGAGCGGCCGCAGTTTGGGTGCGAGGTGGGCGATTGCATCGGCCGGATCGGCCGGACTCATCTGCGAATACAGCGCAGAAATTTTGACCGACAGATTTACAACCGGAAACAGTTCCGAATTCTCGCCCAGCGGGTCGGTCCGGTGTTTTGTTTCTCGCGCGAGTTTCTCCAGTAAATCCAGATAACGCGCCGCATATTCATCCGCCTCCGGTTCGCTTACGACCGCTTCTCCCAATAGGTCGACAGTAAAGCCGATTTTTTGCGCACGGCGCTTGCGCAATGTCGCCATTACGTTGTCCGGATTTTTTCCGGCGATAAACTGGCGCGCCATTCCGGAAACATTCCCGCGCAGGATCGGTCCGCTCACCCACGGAACCATGCGCGCCAGCCGAATCCCGGCGCCAACGAGCGTAGGCAAGCCATCGCGCTCGTGCGAAAAATATTCCTCGAGGTGCTGAACGATCTCACTGGAGCTGCGCAACGAGGGCAGGACATCGACAAAACGAAACAGTTGCACTTTAAACCGCTCGTCACGCATAGAGAGCGCCATCAATCGCTGATAAAATCCGGCCTTGCTGAAAAGCGCCTCTGGATGTTTATCGATCAGCTCGAAGATGCGCCTGCCTCGCCGCTCAATTTCGCTTTGAAGCGCCTTCATTTGCGAAGCTAGTCCGCGCCTGTGTGTTACGCAAAACGAGAACCAGCCATCTTTCGGGCATGAAGTATTTTGCTAGCCGACACGATCACTTAGCCGGCTGTCTTCGAAATAAAAATGAAACTGCTGCACACGATTCCGAAGAGTAAATCGAACGGGATTTGCCTGGCAGAGTTCGGAGGCCCAGGGCTCTGAGCTGTCAGGCAATCTCTTTGTGCTGATTGAGCGCGGCGTATACAGTCGGCAGCAAACAAGCGCGATGAGCGACTCGCTAGGGGTTTGTCGCGATTAAATGATTGAACAGATTGCAATGAGGGCACATCTGTTACACACGAGATGAAGATGTTGGAACGACTTTTTCTGTTTGCGGCAGTTTTGCTTGCCGGATGTGGAACTACGCGCAATGTCGCAGTGAGTTCTTACCATGTGACGCGCGACGTTGCCGTCGGTTCGTATCGTGTTGCTACTGCGCCAGTGCATTACGCTTTGGGGCGACACGGCGAACCAACAATGGTTGGAACGACGGAGGCGACCGCATCAGATGTGACCGAGCCCGGTCAGCCCGTTTCGTCGCCGCAGCGCAGGAGAAAGACGCAGACGGAAAGCAGTCAAAGCGCGGCCAGAACAGCTCCGCAGGTCGCTCGCACGGAAACAACACAGCCCAATCCGAAACCATCATCGCCAACGCAGCGAGGTCTTGCTGGAGGCGCTCATCATCGAGCGAGTAGACTAGCTCGTACTCGCCCGCCCGCTGGTTGTAGTAATGCTGCTGCCGCTGCTCGATGTCGTCCAGATCCACCTTCATGCTCCTGTCAGTTTCCCCGCACCGTGTAGCTCACCCAATAGTAGCGGCGGCCCATCGTTATTTC
>CATPBS010000045.1 GCA_955652715.1 uncultured Candidatus Udaeobacter sp. | reverse complement strand
ATGCTCATCGTTTCGGAAATGCCGGGTTCGTATTCGTGGCCCGGCTCGATTTCCCAGCGTTTCTCCAGTTCGCGCAGCGGCAAACGATTCGGCGTATCGCCATAGACTTTGTTGGTCGAAGTAAAAATAAACGGCGCCTCCGGAGAAAAGTTTCTCGCGGCTTCCAGGAGGTTCAGCGTGCCGTTCGCGTTGACCGTAAAATCGGTTTGCGGATCGCGAGCTGCCCAGTCGTGTGATGGTTGCGACGCGGTATGCACAATCGCGTCGATTGCACCGCGATGCCGTTTGAATAGCTCCGTGACTGCGGCGGCGTCGCGAATGTCCAGGTCGTGATGCTCGTAACCGCGAGCATTCGCGATCAAATCGTCGCGCGTTTTTTTGGTGGAAGCTTCGGCGCCGAAAAATTCAGACCGCATGTCGTTGTCGATCCCGATAACGCGCGCGCCTTCGGAGGCGAAACGCTTGACCGTTTCCGAGCCGATTAGTCCGGCCGAGCCTGTAACAATGATTGTGCGCATCAAATCGCAGCAGCGGAGGCGACTACTCCCCAATCATCCATGTCACTTCGCCTGGTGAAGGATCTACTCGCGCGGCGGGCAACCGCCAGTCGCCTTCCAGCACGCGCTCGATCAGCCCGGGGCTTTTCGTCGCGCCGACCAGGAACAATATGTGCCGCGCGCAATTGATGAGCGGAAATGTGAATGTCAATCGCCAGGCGTTCAACTTGGGAACAAAATTTGCGACCACCCGCCGTGTCGTCTCTTCCAATGCGGTGGTACCAGGAAAAAGCGACGCCGTATGACCGTCATCGCCGAGACCGAGAAGAATCAGATCGTGCTGATAAATTGGTTCGCCGCGCTCGGTCGCGATGCGATCGAGATGATCTTCGTATTCCTGCGCCGCGATTTGCGGATCAATTTCGCCGCGCATGCGCAGAATCGATTTTTCAGGAACCGCAGCAGGCGCGAGGAGAGTTTCCCAAGCCATTCTGAAGTTGCTCTGTGAATTGTCCGGTGGCACGCAACGCTCGTCTCCGAACGTGATACGACTTAATTCCCACGGCAGATCACGGCCAGCCGCCGCCAGCCGCGCGTAAACTGGCCGAGGAGTGTTCCCGCCCGAGAGTGCGATCCGGAATTCATTGCGTTCGCCAATGGCTTTGTGCGCCTGTTGAAGAATGAAGTCAGCGGCGTCAGCCGTGAAATTCTTCGTTCGAATTACTCGAGGCTCAGATTCCATAAGCAAATTATTCTCCGATTATCCCTCATGTGGTCCAGACGCAGTCAGCTGATTCGTTCGCCTCTCCCTTTCGAAGGGAGAGGGTAGGTGAGGGTTCGGCATTGCTAGCTGCGCACCCGTCACCTCAATCCTCTCCCCTTGACAAGGAGAGAGGCGGAGTCATGCAAACTGCGCGAAATGGCGAGCATCAGATCGCGCAATGTGACTGGCCGCGCTTTTGCAAATAACGCTGATGATATTCTTCCGCACGCCAGAACTTCGGTGCGGGTTCGATTTGCGTTAGGACGGGGCGATTGAAGCGACCGCTCTTCTCGATTTTGTCTTTTGAAGCTTTGGCCACTGCCTCTTGCTCGGGCGAATGATAAAAAATGGCCGAGCGATATTGCGTGCCAACATCCGGCCCCTGCCGGTTCAGAGTCGTAGGGTTATGGTTCGACCAAAAAACATTCAGAACTTCGTCGTAGCTGATCTGGGACGGATCGAATTCCACTTCCACCACCTCAGCGTGTCCGGTCTTGTCGGTGCAAACATCTTCATACGTTGGATTCTCCTTTGTCCCACCTGCGTACCCAACCGCAGTGGACAAAACGCCCTTCAAATTGCGGAAAGTTTCTTCCACTCCCCAGAAACAGCCTGCGCCGAATGTGGCTTTCTCAGTTTGCATACAGTGATCATGATGCGATTACTCGCGACGCGCAACCACGCGCTTGTTGCCATTCGTTGCTTGACTTGCAGTCCTCGGTCTCGTTTCCATAGTTTCCATAGCAGCTAAGTCCAAATGCGTGCCTTAACCGAATGAACACCCACGCCACTACTCTCCAGCAGATCCGTCCCCTGCTGCCTGTTCGGCTCCTGAATGGATGTGGCGCATTACTAAAAAAAGCGAGAAGTCCATCCGCCCCGGTGCTTGCCATTGATTTGATCAAGACTGCAAAGCGACGCTGCGGCCTCGATGATTTCGGCGAAGGCGAGTTTTTCGAGGCGCTTTCGCACTTGCTTGACTCCTGCAATAAAGAGGCACGCCTCAACCTGGTCGGAAAGATTGCCCTTAGGACAAATATTTTGCAGACGTTGTGCTCACGTTTGCGGATGGAACAGGACCGGCAGGTCTATCCCAACATCGCACGCCAGGAAATCCGCGAACCGCTGTTTATCGTGGGTTTGCCTCGCAGTGGTACCACCTTGTTGCATAATCTGCTCACTGCGGACCCCGAACATCGCTCCCCTCTCATGTGGGAAGTGATGACGCCATCTCCACCTACTCGCGCCAATGAGAAGCGCCGAATCCAGCGGGCGACCCAGAGTTGTAACTTCTTCAATTGGCTCGCACCTACATTCCGCTACGTGCATGCCGTCGGTGCAGAACTCCCGCAGGAGTGCATCGGCCTTATGACTCCCACATTCATGAGTGATCAGTTCGATACAATGTATTATGTGCCATCATATCGCGCCTGGTTTTTTCGGCAGGATTTGCGGCCCGCATACGAATATCATCGCCGGTTTCTTCAACATCTGCAGTTTCGGCGGGCAGCCCGCCGTTGGGTTTTGAAAGCGCCTACTCATATGTCCGCCATGCCAGCACTGCTGTCCGTCTATCCGGATGCGCTGTTTGTGCAGGCGCATCGGACGCCAGTCGATGCGATGGCTTCGGTGTCGAGTCTCGTAACGATCCTTCGCAGCGCCTTTAGCGATGCCGTGGATCCATTCACGATCTGCCGCGAGGCAATCGATTACTGGTCCGAAAGCATCGAGAAATTTTGGCACGAACGCGATCGACTGGCGAACAACCGCATTTGCGACGTAGAATATGACGAAATTTCGCGCGACCCCATCGCCGCGGTCACGCGAGTCTACGACCATTTTGGCTGGTCGTTGTCGAGAGAAGCAGAGCAGCGCATGCGTGTCCTGGTCACAAGTCACGCCCAGAGGCAACCTGGGAACCATCGATATCATCTGTCGCAATTTGGTTCTTCCGCAGAGGAAGTGCTCAGCGCGTTCGCACCCTATTCTCAGCGATTTGACTTGTCCCGGTCCGATGGTGAGAAACTCTGTTCATCGCACCGAGACTCCTCGCTTCCGCAAGCACAAAAGCGTTCTGGCTTTGTCTCATTTAGCGGAAAGAATGCTGAAGCTGGTGGGTAAGGCGCTTGGAACAGACGCTCTCTGCTACAGCAGGCAGCAGTGAACGAATCGCCAGGTTGGCTGATCTAATCGAGGAGGGAAACTTCGCGGATGACCTTTGAAGTTCGCCGCGCGATTCGCGCTGATCATCCTAGCTTGCCAGGGCATTTTCCAGGTACGCCCCTTGTGCCGGGCGTCGTGATCCTCGACGAAATATTCGCAGCGCTACTTGAGTGGCGCAAAGATGGTGAGCTGATCGGCATACGAACCGTTAAGTTTCTCGTGCCACTTAAGCCCGAGCAGCCATTCACAATCTATTTTTCCGCGATTGATGACCGCGCGGGCGAAGTCAATTTTTGCTGCCACATCGAAGACCGAATAATAGTTGAAGGTCGACTTGAAGTTTGTTGGGGGACACAGTGACTGCGTTATCATTTGACGTAAATAAATTTGAAACCAAGCCAAGCGATCCCCGCCTGGCGCAGTGGCTCCGCCAATTCCCGCCTGCGGTGTTCAGCGAACGCTTGTATCAAAGCATCGAACTGATGGAGCGTTATAGCATCGAACTCGCTGTTGATATATCGCGCCAGTTAAATCTCGAAGATCAGCTCGGCGCGTGGCGATCAGCCGATGAACTTTGTCGCCTGTTGTCTTTTCAGCCGCGTTTCAAGTTCGCGTTACGCTGGATCTTGGAACGTCTGGTCGAAAGCGGCTGCGCGGAAACACGCGCTGATGGGGAGATTCGTTCCTACCGGGCGCGGTGCGCGTTATGGCAGCCCGATCTCAAAGGCTTGCGTGCCATAGGTGTGACCATTGATCCTGCCAACGCGGCGACCCTGGATTTGTTAGATCACGCCGCAAGCCTGTATCGGGCCGTTGCCACTGGCGAGCAAAGTAGCGATCACAATCTGCTCGGACCACAAGGCGTACCGCTGTGGCTGAATTATTTCCACAACGATAATTTAACTTACACGGTGAACAATTGGGTCGGCGCGGTTTTAGCCGCTGATCATCTTTCCGATCGGCAGACGTTCCGAATTTTAGAACTTGGTGCCGGGACCGGTAGCGCCAGCGAAATTTTGCTGCAGTTGCTCGCTGAACGCGGCGTCTTGCCACGGATAGAACGCTATCTCATTACAGAGCCGAACGCGTATTTCCGGCGCTGCAGTCAACGTAAACTGACAGTGCAATATCCAAATCTACCGCTGGAATGGGCGCCGCTGGATCTCGATTTGCCATGGAACACTCAAGGCATCACTCCGGGAGAATTCGATCTCGTATATGCCGTTAACGTGATGCATATCTCTAAGAATCTCTTGTTTAGCTTGAATGAGGCCCGCTCGGCTCTCGCCAGCGATAGCTGGCTTGTGATCGGCGAATGCCTGCGACCTTACGATAATCAAGCGATCTATCCGGAGTTGATGTTTCAGATTCTGGATAGTTTTACAAATGTCGAGACAGATCCAGAAGTCCGCCCGAATCCGGGCTTTTTAACCGCCGAGCAGTGGCGGCGCGCCTTTTCGCGCGCAGGTTTCAGGCACGCCAAAGTGGCGCCGGACATCGATCGCATTCGCGAGATCTATCCGCATTTTTTCACCGGCGCGATTTCTGGACAAAACAGCGCAACTGCAAATGATCCCGAAGGTTCTCGGGACTAAAGCTTCGGAGGCAGATCGCTGGGCGACCTTGCCGGAACGCGGCACGCCCGCTTCCCTGCGGACAATCGCCTGGATCGCGGTGCACATCGGACGCTGGGCAGCAAGGCTGCTGCTGTACCCGATCACGCTTTATTTTGTAATCACTGGACGCGCTGCACGTCGGATATCGTACGAATACTTGAAGCGGGTGCGCGGCGGTTCGGTCCAATGGTGGGATGTCTTCCGCCATTTTCATTGCTTCGCCGCGACAATTTTAGATCGCGTTTATCTCGTGCGCGGTGAGTTCGAGCACTTTGGCGTGACGGTTCATGGAAAGGAAATTTTGCAGCGCCACATCGAAAACGGCAAAGGCAGCATCCTCTTAGGTTCCCACCTGGGCAGTTTCGAGGTGTTACGCGCTTTGGGAGTAATGGAGCGGAGCTTTCCGCTGAAGGTGTTGATGGACACCGTGCACAACCAAAACATCACGCGTTGTTTTGACGCACTAAATCCGAAAATTGCTGGAACAGTAATTGCACCCGATCGACCGAATACCTTGATAAAGGTCAAGGAGAGCTTAGATGGTGGCTATTTCGTTGGCATGTTAGGCGATCGCGTTTCAGGCGGTGAAAAGACGACGCGCTGTCAATTCCTCAGCGCGCCGGCGACGTTTCCAGCCGGCCCAGTCCTTCTCGCTGCCATGATGCGTTGCCCTGTCATTTTGCTTTTTGGCCTTTATCGCGGCGGGAACTGTTACGAAATTTACTTCGAACATTTTGCCGTCGAGATCATTTTAGATCGCGATCGTCGCGCCGAAAACATTCAGCTCTGGACGCAGCGTTACGCCGAGCGCTTGGAGCATTATGCGCGTCTTGCACCTTACAACTGGTTTAACTTCTATCCGTTTTGGGATTAACGGCGCTCGCACGACGAGAATGGAACCGCGAGTTGTGTGGCCGCGTTAAAATGTTAAAGCGCTGAAGACTTATAAACGTTAGAAGTCATTAGTCATCTCATAAACAGTTTGATACGGTTGTTTGCGGGCCGAGGGCGGCCCGGCTCCATCGACGACGAACATTGGAGACAGCTGTTTCGATTTATGAGATGGGTTGCAAAACGTTACAAGGATTACAAAGGAAGGTGCCCAGCGTAACATCGTAACGCTTTAACCAATTACGGATCGATATGCCGATTAACAAAGCGGAAATTCGCATACTGATCCCCCACTCCGGTCTGATGTGCCTCTTAGATGAGGTGACGCAATGGGATGATTGGTCCATTGTATGCATCACCAATACCCACCGCGATCCGGTTAATCCATTGCGCCGCGACGGACGCTTATCAGCCGTGCACGCTTTCGAATACGGCGCGCAGGCCGCGGCCGTGCACGGAGGGTTGCGAGCCCGCTCGGTGGGTACCACTGCGGCTCCGGGTTATCTGGCTGCCCTTCGGGAGGGACGCTTACACGTAACACGACTGGATCACGTCCACTTGCCGCTTCGGATTCGCGCGACGCGCCTGTTCGGCGATCGGGCCAACACGGTGTACGAATTCTTTATCTCGGCGGCCACCGTTGTTGTAGCAGAGGGACGTGTTACCATCTTGGAACGCGCGTGATGCTCGATCAAACGTCGCTTCCGCGCAACGCGAACCTGAGTGCGCTGAGGACAGCTTGCACGCTACAGCAAGAGCCGAAAGGATTTAGTGTCCGCTGTCCTCAGCGGATTCCGCAGCATCACATCACGATTCCACCATCGACGCACAGCACCTGGCCGGTGATGTAACTGGCTTCTGCGGATGCAAGGAACGCCACCGCGCTGGCGATGTCGTCCGCTGTGCCAGTTCTTCCAAGCGGGATTTTAGCGTGAATCGTGTCCTTAACTTCATCGGAAAGTCCCGAAGTCATGTCCGTGATAACAAAGCCTGGCGCCACGGCGTTGACAGTGATGTTACGGCTCGCCAGTTCGCGCGCGAGGGACTTGGTAAACCCGATCAAACCTGCCTTGCTGGCTGAGTAATTTGTCTGACCAGCGTTGCCCATCAGTCCAATTACCGAGCTGATGTTGATGATGCGGCCGCTGCGTTGCTTAGTCATGGCGCGAATGATGGCGTGGGTAAAACTGAACGCACCGCGTAAGTTTGTGTTGATCACTGTATCCCAATCTTCCAGCGACATTCGCATGGCGAGCGCGTCGCGCGTCACACCAGCGTTATTGACCAGGATATCGGCCCTCCCAAAATCTTCCAGAATCCGGACGCCGACCTTTTGGACGGCTGCATGGTCTGCAACATCGACCGCGTAAGGTTTCGCCGAATCGGCGCGCAGCGCGTTGATTTCATCAGCGATCTTTTTCGCGTTTTGCTCCGTTCGACTCACGCACGCCACACGCGCGCCTTCATTGGCGAAGCGTAACGCGATAGCGCGCCCGATCCCGCGCCCAGCTCCGGTGACGACCGCAACTTGATCCTCAAATCTCATTTCGCTTTCCCTCTGATCTAAACAATAGCGACTTACCTTCCGGCGTGTCGAGGCCAGTTTTTTCGCACGATAACAATCGCTCAACACTCACGGTAGTAACAGCGAGTCAAGATCGACCGTTTTCCGGGACAGCAAAGATTTAAAACCACGGAAAAGATCGCCCTCGCGATCCGCGCCTCTGTGGTTCAACTGATGTAGGGATAAATTTGCGCGCAGGCTTTTAGTCTGGACAACCCGGGCAGGGCTTTGCGAAGCTCGCGCCATGAAAACAATCGTTTCAGTATTTTACGTCATCCTCACGATTCTCTGTCTCGACCTTTTGCCGAAACTGCAGGCGTGAGTCCTCCGCCGGACGGCGGTTATCCTGGCGGAAACACGGCGGAGGGGCAAAATGCCCTTTTTAGCCTCACCAGTGGCGGATACAACACGGCACTTGGGTACTATTCGCTTAGGAGCAACGCCACCGGCAACTTCAACACGGCCATTGGGGCTGGAACCCTCCTTGCCAATACCGCGGACCAAAATACTGCAACTGGCGCGGGGGCGCTTTTAGGCAATACTGGCTTCTTCAATACTGCCAACGGAGCATTTGCCCTCTTTAGCAACACCAGCAGCGACCAAAACACGGCCGTTGGGACTCAAGCCCTCTTTAACAACACCACCGGCAACAGCAACACGGCCATCGGTGCTAATGCGCTCCTTAACAATACCACAGGCAGCTTCAATATCGCCTTGGGTGGTTTTGCCGGCGGCGATCTCACCAACGGCGAATACAATATCGAAATTGGGAATTCTGGTGTTGGCGGCGAGAATTCCACCATCCGCATCGGCGACGACCTTAACCAGTCAAGAACGTTTATCGCTGCGATCTATAGCATAACGACGGCCGGCGCGGCCATACCGGTACTAATCGATGCCAATGACCAGTTGGGCACGGTCAGCTCATCACGGCGCTTCAAGCAAGACATCAAACCAATGGACAAGGTCAGCGAAACCATATTGGCGCTTAAGCCAGTGACCTTTCACTACAAAAGGGACAACACAGGCACACGGCAATTCGGTTTGATCGCCGAAGAAGTAGCCGACGTAAATCCTGATTTGGTAGTCCGTGACAAGAAGGGCGAGATCTATACCGTTCGCTACGACGCAGTGAACGCGATGTTGCTCAATGAATTTCTCAAAGAGCACCGCAAAGTGGAGGAGCAACAAGCCAACATCGCACAGCTAAAGAAGGAGATTGAAACTATCGTCGCCCACTCCAGGGAACAGGATCTACAAATCCAAAGAGTGAGCGATCAGGTACAAATGAGCAGGCCTCACGCGCGAGTGGTTATAAGCAATCAGTAACAGCGGTTATCGGCGTTTGGTGCTGTAGCCGGCATCGCTGATGCCGATCTCTGAAACGTGTGCCCACTCGCCGGCCGGGATCACCGATCCCGGCTACAGATGAGCATAGCTCCGAACGCTGTCGCGAGGAGACCAAGCAGCTACAGCACCACTCCGTAGCGGCGCTGACGGCGCCCGAATTCTTCCACCGCGGCAAAGAGATCTTTCTTAGTAAAGTCCGGCCACAGCTTTGGCGTGATGTACATCTCGGTATAGGAAGTCTGCCAAAGCAGGAAGTTCGATAGGCGCATTTCGCCCGAGGTGCGAATAAGGAGATCAGGGTCGGGATAGTAGCGGGTGTAAAGATGTTTACTGAACATCTCCACGTCGATCATTGCCCTATCGATGTGACCCAGCTCAATGGCGCGAAGTAAACTTTTGATGCCGTCGATGATTTCGAGCCGGCCGCCGTAGCTCAGAGCGAGGATGAGAGTGAGACCGGTATTGCCAGCAGTTTGCTCGATAGTCTTGTGGAGCTGTTCCTGCGAACTCTCCGGCAAATCGGTCAACCGCCCAATCGCCTGAAGACGCACATTTTTCTCGATCAATTCCGGCGTTTTCTCCTTCAAAAATTTCTCGAGCAACCGCATCAGCGAGAAAACTTCGCTTTTCGGGCGCTGCCAGTTTTCGGCGGAGAAAGCGTAAAGAGTGAGATATTCCACCTTTAATTCGCCACAACCTTCCACACATTCTCGAACCGCCTGGGCGCCGGCTTCGTGACCCTTGATGCGCGGCAGGCCGCGCCCTTTCGCCCACCGGCCATTGCCATCCATGATGATTGCGATGTGGCGGGGAACGTTTCTCACGCTGGAAGGACTCACTACAAAACGATTGTCTCACCGCGTGCCGGACCGACGCTGACCATCGACAATTTTGCTCCGGTTAATTTGGAGATGTATCTGAGGTATTTCCTCGCCGCCGAAGGAAGCTGAGAAAACCTGCGCGCTGCATGGGTAGGCGCGTTCCAGCCGCGTACCTCCTCATAGACTGGCTCACAATTGGCCAGCTGGCTCGCGTCGCATGGCGGCACCTCCAGACGTTTTCCATTTAGCCGATAAGCAACACAAACTCGAATCGGATTCACGTGATCAAGTCCGTCCAGGTTAGTGATGGCCAGTTCGTCAATTCCGTTGATCATCCCCGCGTAGCGAGTGGCCACGGCGTCGAACCAGCCGCAGCGGCGCTTGCGCCCGGTTGTTGCACCAAACTCGCGTCCCAAGTTATGAAGCATTTGTGTCAATTGCGCGTCCTCGCTAGGCAAGGCTCCCTCGCCAACGCGCGTGGAGTATGCCTTCATCACGCCCACCACCCGGTCCATCCGATGCGGCGGCACACCGGTGCCTGTGCAGGCGCCGCCCGCTGTGGTGTTCGAAGAAGTCACGTACGGGTACGTGCCATGGTCGATATCGAGGAATGTTCCCTGCGCACCTTCAAACAGAATTTTTTTCTCCCGCTCGATGGCGCGATGGAGATACACCACGGTGTTGGCCACGAAGGGGCGCAGGCTTTCGCCAGCCGCCAGATAACCTTCGTTGACTCCGCGAAAACTGATTGGCTTCGCCCCAAGCGCCTGAAGGATTCTGTTGTTCACGATCACTTTGGCTTGCAATTTTTTTGAGAACACAATCGGCTGCATCAAGTCCGACATCCGCAGGCCCGTGCGCGCTGCCTTGTCGCCATAAGCCGGGCCGATCCCCCGCTTCGTGGTTCCGATGCGGCCTTGTCGCAGTTCGCGTTGTTCATCGAGTATGCGGTGGTACGGCAGGACAAGGTGAGCGCAATCGCTAATGAGCAAGTTCTTATCAATTTTGATTCCCAATTTGCGCAAACCTTCTATCTCGGCGACCAGCGCGACCGGATCGACAACAACGCCGTTTCCAATCACGCAAATTTTGCCGCGCCGGAGGATTCCAGACGGGATCAAATGCAGAACATACTTAACGCCGCGATGGATGACCGTGTGCCCGGCATTGTTGCCGCCCTGACTGCGGACGACAATGTCGGCTTGAGCAGTAAGCACGTCGATGATCTTGCCCTTGCCCTCGTCGCCCCACTGCATGCCAATTAAAATTGTATTCGCCATTGGAATTAGAAACGGGCAAAAAATTTTCCCGATGCATCCGGCAGGACACAGTCGGGACTGCCTATAAATGATAAGTTAGCAAGGTCGCCGCGCAACAAATTTTGCGCCGACGCGCGTTCTTATTGATGTGCCTGCTCCTCGTTGTAGGGGAAGCTGTCAGCTTCCCCTGCAGCTACATCGTCGATCAGGGCGCGGGCGTGCGCTCGCCACGAGCTTCCGCTTTTGCGGAGGGAGTAGCACTTGGCTCCTGTCTTCCAGATTCGATCATCGTGGGCCGAATCGGGCCGATGGTCTCCGGCTTTGTGGTCGGCGAACTTGACCGACGAGGGACGCTCGTTTGTCCAGTGCGAGTCTCCTTTTTGAGCCGCTTGGGCGTTCCAGAAACAATCGGCGTTTCCGTTGCCGCAGGCTGCAAATCAGATCCGCCCGTTCTAGTCGCTTGTGGGAGACTTCGGTTTTCCAAGCGCTCCGCAGCAAGCGCTCCCGCCATTCGCATCTCCTCGGCTGTCGGCGCCGTGGAACTGGATTTCTTCCCGCGCGACTTGGGTTTCGGTCGTTCCGGTGCTGGTGATTCGGAAGGACTCTGCTCAGGAGATGGCGCTGGTTGCTTGGGAGTCTCTGGTTTGATCTCGCGAGCAACGATTACCTCCTGCGCATGAATCTGCCCGACAAGGACAAGGCTGCAGAGTAGCGCCCTGAACAACCCCTTCAGCATAAAACGCCCTGATAAACAAATCCGACACGTTGGCAAGCTCTCACTGGCAAGACGTCACCGGGTCTAACCAGTTGGGCGCGTCACCTGGAGCACCGGCAACGGAAAGCGAAGGCGCAATTCGTTTTCCAGATAAATCTCCACGTGATGCAGCCCATATTGCTGAAACTGCACCCCGCCAAAATAATGTACGTTCGTTGCGTGCCCTTCCATCTCCTTTAAGACAAACTCAACCTCCGCCTGCGCGATGACCTGCTGTTCATCTACGCCGACAATCCGCGATTTCTGTCGAAATTTGCCTGCGCCGCTGCACCAGCGCGTCCAAATACAGAGGCGGATGTAATTAATCGGCAGCGCGGGAGCCGGGATGACACTGAGCACGCCAACGAGCGTTTGCATGCCGTTGATTTCGCATCGGACATCCTCGCAAAGAACGGCGCTTTGGAGATCGGGAAGCATGACGTCCGTTTCCATCCGTAATTGCTTAGATCGTCCCGCGCACGAGCAGTATCAATAATCCGATGCCCAGCACGATCCGGTAAATGGCAAACGGAGCAAACCCGCGGGCACGCACCCAGTTCATAAACCATGCGACCACCGCCAGTGCTACGAAAAATGAAACTACAAATCCGATTGCGAGTACGATCCATTCATGTGGATTCATCGTCAGCGGCGCGATGTTCGTCTCGTGATGACGGGGCAGCACCGTCTTCAGAAAATCATAGCCGGTGGCCGCCAGCATCGTAGGCATCGAAAGAAAAAAAGAAAACTCGAGCGCAGCTGGACGCGACATGCCTGCAACTTGCCCGGCAGCGATGGTCGACATTGAGCGTGAAGTGCCTGGGAAAACGGCGGAAAGAATCTGCGCACCGCCAATCCAGATCGCTTGCGGCAGGGTCATTTCCTCCATGTGCATGGTCCGCGGCCGTGTGAAAATGGCGTCAACGATCCACATGATGATGCCGCCAATGAGCAGCGCCAGTGCCATGACCCAGAGATTTTCCAGGTTTTGCCCAATCTGTTTCGTTAGGGCCCAGGCTGGACCTGCGGTAACAACGAACGCAATCAACGTGAGACTCAACGGATGAGTAAAGATGGTGCGGTTGCCGTGTTCGCCCTTTGGAAAGGTGCGAAGAAACTGCAAGATGCGGTGCCGAAAATAGACTGGCAACGCCAGAATTGCGCCGAGCTGGATAAGGATCGTGTACATCTTCCAGAACCCATCACGAAGATCGATATGCAGCAGCGCTTCGGAGATGCGCAAATGCGCGGTGGAGCTGACAGGAAGAAATTCGGTGAGTCCTTCGACGATTCCGAGAAAGATTGATAGCAGGTAGTCGTGCATGAGGTGCTGAAGAGTTAAATCGTTAATTGGTTACATGGTTACATGTTGCAACGGAGTGGCATATGCAGTTATTCGTCCTTGATGGCAAATGGGCTGCGTTTTTGTAACTTTGTAACTCTTTTGACCATTTAACGGCGTGAGCGCTTCGCGCTCAGAGCGCCTCCATTCCACGTTCACCAGTTCGGATGCGCACCGCTTCTTCTACCTCGGTTACAAAGATTTTGCCATCGCCGATTTTCCCAGTCTTGGCTGCTCCCAGAATTGCTTCGACCGCTCGCTGCGCGCGATCGTCCGCAATCACGATCTCGAATTTCGTTTTCGGGAGAAAATCCACTGTGTACTCGGTACCGCGATAAATCTCGCTGTGCCCCTTCTGACGGCCAAATCCTTTTACCTCGCTGAGAGTCATTCCTTCTACGCCTACTGCCATTAGCGCTTCTTTCACCGGCTCGGTCTTAAAGGGCTTGATGATGGCTTCGATTTTCTTCACCGCGCCAAATTAGAACCCGCCTCCCAAATGGCAAGCAGACCTTCTTTCTGAGTCAATTCTGTAGCGTCCGCTGTTCTTAGTGCAGTCTCGGTGCAAGAGGCAAAAACCCAAAGAGTGAGTGCGCAGATTGAAACCGACCAGCCGAGGCTCAAGCAGTTGTAAGCAATCACTAGAAGCAGCTAACAGCTAATGCTGTAGCCGGCAGCGGTGACGCCGGCCCCCACTCGACTTGGCGGCATCATCACACTTTTCGTCCGAATTTTTTCTCCAGTTCGGCCAGCGAAATCTGGATCATTGTTGGGCGCCCATGGGGGCAGCAGTAAGGCAGATCGCAGTCGAGCAAATCGCGAATAAGTTTTTCAACTTCAGGATAACGCAACGGGTCATTCGCCTTGACAGCGTGACGGCAAACACTCTTGGCGATCATCTCTTCACCCAAACGCATCGCTGAAGCGCTGTTGGCCGCGCCTTTTAGATCATCAATCACTTTGCGCATGAATTGCGCCGGATCTGAGACGTCCAAGAAACTCGGAACACTATCGATTTTGAAACTGCCCGGCCCGAAACTCTCAATCCCGATTCCCATTCTTTGCAAGATCGATAGGTTGCGCTCGATCCAATCCGCGTCGCGCGGCGGCACATCGAAGGTCTGCGGCAGGAGGAGCTTCTGCGTTGGGACCCCCTGCTCTTCCATCCTTCGCCGCAATTCTTCGAAGAGAATACGCTCGTGTGCTGCGTGCTGGTCGACCAGCACAAGGCCGTCCGCATTCTCCATTAAAACATAAAGCTTGCTTAGCACACCGATGATCTGGAATTCCTGCTGGCCAGCGAGCCGTTGTGACCGTTGTAGGGCAAGCGCATCGCTTGGCGAATCGACGCGCGGGGCTGGCAGGCGGAGCACCTGCCCTATACTCGAGGATGATGATCCGATGCCGGGGTCACCGACCCCGGCTACAGTCGCTCCAGTTGTAACACGGTGGCTTGTTGCTGGACTAAAATGTGGTAACTCGCGATGTAGCTCCTCGAAACTCGATACCTCAGGACGCAGTCTCAGATCAGGAGCCGCTTTCCCGGAAACGTCGGCCGCCGCGACGGCTGCCGCGCGAAATTTTTCCTGCCATGCGGCCCTGCCACCTTCCAATGTCTGTTGAATACAGCGAACGATCGCCTGCCGAACTCCGGTCGGATCGCGAAACCGCACTTCGCGTTTTGACGGGTGAACATTTACATCGACGGCCGCTGGATCGAGCTCAAGAAATAGGAACATAACTGGATACTGCCCTTTCATGAGAGCCGTATGGTAGCCTTCGCGGATAGCGGCACTAATGAAGCTGCTTTCGATGGAGCGGCCGTTTACAAAAACGATCTGTTGCGCCCTGCTTTGCCGGCTTAGACCCGCCTGTCCTATAAACCCTCCAATCCGAATTTGCCGCGAAGGAGTTCCGTTTACTTCAACCAGGCGATCTAATAACTCGGCACCATATAAGTCCCGGATTCGATCAGTGAGCGTTGCCGCAGCCGGTAACTGAAATAACATGCGATCATCTCGTAGCAAGGAGAAGGCTATCTGAGAATGACCTATTGCCTGTAGCTGAATTTGATGTTCGATGTTGCGGCTTTCCGTGTTTTCAGAACGAAGAAATTTCCGGCGTGCGGGGATGTTATAGAAAAGCGAGCGCACCTCGACGTGCGTTCCAGGGGCCTCACCGCCGTCGCGCACAATGTCTAGCTTGCCGCCGTTGACAATGATTTCGGTTCCTGCGATCGCGTGAGCCTCGCGTGTAATCAGGCGAAATCGCGACACGCTGGCGATGCTTGGCAGCGCTTCGCCCCGAAATCCCAGCGTTGCGACAGCTTGAAGATCAGCAGCAGACCGGATCTTGCTGGTCGCATGCCGCTCCAGCGAAAGCAGCGCATCATCGCGGTCCATTCCGCAGCCGTCATCGATTACGCGAACCAGCGAAATTCCCCCGCGACGAATCAGGATGTCGATTTTGCGAGCTCCAGCGTCGATGCTGTTTTCGACCAGTTCCTTCACAACTGACGCGGGGCGCTCCACTACTTCGCCAGCCGCCACCTGGTTGGCCACCGTCTCAGGTAACAATCGAATCTGACCCATTTTCTATTCGAGATATTAGGTTCCAGATTGCCGATTGCGAAGAAAAACAACAAACTTGTCGGAGTCTCGCCGGCAGCGAGGCGAAAACTCCGCTGAGGACAGCGGACTCTACAGCGCGTTGAGCTTAAGTCAGCGATCGCCGCCCGTTTTGACTTGGCTACGCCGCAGCCGTATTTTCCCTGGTCATGATTAACGTCACGGATAACGCTGTTCGACAGCTCCAGAGTTTGCTTTCACGCCGGGCGGAAACTTCGCGAAAAGGCCTTCGGGTGCATGTCGCGAAAGGCGGCTGTTCAGGTATGCATTATGAAATGACGCTCGATGAAAGAAAAGAGGGCGATGAGGTCGTGGAGCGCGACGGGATGCAATTCTTTATCGATGGTGAGAGCATTCCGTATCTGCACGACGCGACCCTGGATTTTAGCGATGGTTTGACCGGCGCCGGTTTTCGGGTCGTTAACCCAAACGCATCGCGCACCTGCGGATGCGGTTCGTCGTTTGAAACGACGCAATCAGATTGAAACTGGGAAATCGCCGCACATTGGACTGATGGACTATGGTAATTATCCATACGATGAGCCGTACGTCCGTCCACGGCGGCGCACCAATTATTTTGGCTGGACGGTCGTCATTTTGCTTTTGACCGGCTTCGCGCTGGCAGCGTGGCTGGGCAGTTTTTATATCTTCGATCAACCGGAGCGGCCTGACAGTTACCGGATCTTACAAAGGCTGCACAAGATTGACCCACCGAAGCGTTTTGAGCTGACTGCTGCACCGGCAGGCGAATTTCTGAATCCGCAGCAGCTCTATGAGCGCTATATCGGGATGGGCGCTGCCGAGCTTGCCAGGACGAACGGTGAATTGGCGCGCAATTACATCCGAAACTATCAGCGGGTGCGTGGCTTGGTGCCTTACGTCGTAGGCAGGTACACCATTGTCGCTACGCGGCAACTCGGCCCGGGAGATGTGTTTACCTCCGGCATGGTAGCCCTGACGCATGCCATCGATAACGGCGAGCTGCTCATGGAACATCTGTATCCCGCGAACCCTGAAGCTCTGCCTCTCATGAAGCAGACGCTCGCGGTTGGATTGGAAATTAAACTGGAACGCACGCACGACATTTCTGCGGTGATGCACGCGGAACGACTGGTCGATGGCCGAATCATGGTCACGGCTGTCCCGTTGCTTTACGGCAGTTATACGGTCACACGTGGTCTGGGGACTTTTCGCCTTGAGCCACCGCTTGCTCTCAACCTGGCTGCAGGCTGGCCTTTATTTAAATCACAGGAACGTGCTGACATTGAGCAACACTACGCGGAGTACCAACAAAAGATCGCAGCAGCACAAGGCGGCGGTCCGGTCCCCATACCTGGCCTAAGCCCAAGCGCAACACCACCGCCGGCGCAGAATGAATTGGTGCGCGTCGAACAAGCCAGGCCTGTTGTAGCGTTTTCGCCGCCTGTGTTGGCAAAGAACCAAAAGCTCGCCAAGGCAACGCCAGTACCAAAAGGGAAGAAAGGGAAGAAGCAAAAACTGGAGTCGCCGCCGCCGGTATCGACGCCCGCGCAGCCAGTGCTCGCTCAGAAACCAAGCGTGCCAAGTCCGACACCGATTACAGTTGCGTCCGCGCGTACGCCGCCAAAAGGTCCGAACATTCCTGCTGTTACACCAGCGCCAGCGTCGAACGTTCCCGCAGCTGTGGCTCAACCGATAGCACAGGCCTCGCCGCTTCCAACCGCCACGCCAGTGCCCGTTCTTCCCGCCCAGCCTGCTCCAGCCGACACTTCCAACGTAGCTCTGGCCTCCAACGCTGGCGGCGGCAGTTGGAAAACATTTGCACCTGGGAAAATGCCACTTGGCCGCCTTATCGGGACGGGCGATCTGCGAGATGTCGCTGAGCACGGACTCGCAGGCGAACGCGTTTATCTAAAGGGACAATTCGTAGTGAATTTTTCCGATGCTAACAAGGCCGTGCTGCGCCCGCGCGCCAAATTAACAGACAAAGTGCTGCACTT
>CATPBS010000044.1 GCA_955652715.1 uncultured Candidatus Udaeobacter sp. | reverse complement strand
TTCAGGCGCGCCAGTCTCTCTTCTTTTTCGGTAGCGTGATCGTCCACAATTTTCAGCCAGCCAACCAGAGGCTTAAGCGTGAGTCCTTGCAGAACGAGCGTTGCGAAAATGACGCAGAACGTCAGTAAGAGGATGAGATCGCGTCCGGGGAATGGTTCGCCATTAGCGAGCACAAACGGGATCGCCAGCGCGCCGGCAAGCGAATCCGCTCCGCGCATTCCGGTCCATGCGATCAACGCAGTGTGTTGCCAGGGAACGGGGTTTTTATGGCGGAATGTTCGGCTCAGCAGGCGCGGCAAATAGGTGGTCACGAACACCCAGACAAAACGAACCAGCACGATGAGCAAAACAAACGCGATCGCCAGCCAAGCCACGCGCGTCACCATACCTGGAGGGAGCGCGTGGATAACCTGTGGCAGTTGAAGCCCGATGAGCATGAAAAGCATTCCGTTCAGAATGAACGTGACCATTTCCCAAACAGGCAGCGCTTGCAGTCGCATCCGCCCGCTCAGGATACGCGGGGCGCGCCATCCTATATAAATGCCGGCAATCACGACTGCGAGAATTCCGGAGACATGCAGCCTTTCCCCGGTGAAGTAGGCAACGTACGGGGTAAGAAGGGAGAACATTGTTTGAACGGGCGGATCGTCCAAACGCTTTTGCAATTGCGTTGCCAGCCAGCCCACGGCGAGACCAACACAAACGCCGCCCGCGGCGACGAAAAGAAACTGCAAGCTGGCTTGCCCCAGCGAAAAGGCGCCGGTCAGCACTGCGGCTACTGCAAAACGGAACGAGATAAAAGACGTCGCGTCGTTTATCAGACTCTCTCCTTCGAGAATGACAATGATCTTCCGGGGCACCCGAAGATTTTGAGTCACGGCGAGCGCCGCCACGGCGTCGGGCGGCGAAATGATGGCGCCGAACACGAAACCTACCGCCAAAGGTAACCCGACCAGGGCGTGAAACACATAGGCAGTCACCGTCATCGTCAAAAGAACCAAAACGATTGCCAGGGGGAGAATCGAGCGAAGGTTCGCCCGGAAATCTCTCCAGGACGTGAAGATGGCCGCGGGATAAAGCAGGGGCGGAAGAAACAGATTAAAGACCAGTTTCGGATCGAGGTGAATCGTAGGAAGACCGGGGACCAGAGCGACTGCCACGCCACCGATGGTCAGCAGAATCGGATATGGGACTCGGATTTTCCGGGCAACGAGCGCCAGCAGAGCGACCGTGACGAGACAAATCAGAATTAGCTCGGTTTTGTCTACCATAGTTCCGATTGCGTCCGAGCCTCGCCGGAATTGGATCAGGCGTCCAGACACGAGTAAGTGATCCAGCGATCAGGAAAAGCGGATCGGATATCTACACCGCCCTCACTCAGTTCAACGAAATTGCTTCGCACTTGAAGAAGTAGTGCTCGCTAGAACTGCGCTGATGTAGTTGATTCGTGTCCACATGCAAAAGAAAGATTCAGATATTCACGCTCGTTCCCGAGTGTTGGTGCTGGTGGATGAATCGAACGTCGGCAGTTCTGTGCGGACCGCGGGACGTGGACTCGATTGGTTAAAGCTCCGCGATTTTCTGGCCGGGCCAAACACTGGACGTGATCTGGTCGAGATGGTGGTCTACGCCGGATTGCCGCCTGCCATCCCGACGTGGCAGGACGAGCGCGACAAGAAAAACAAATTCGTCCATTGGCTGCGCTCCAACGGATTCATGGTCGTCACCAAAGATGGGGCCCCCGCCGAAGAAGGTCATTACAAGGCGAACGTGGACGTGATGATGGCGATCGACGCGCTCGAGCTTTCCATCGAGATGCGGCCCGATGTTGTGATCCTCGTAACTGGCGACGCCGATTTTGCTTATCTCGCCACCAAGCTGCGCCGACACGGTATCCGCGTGGAAGTCGCGTCAGTCACCGCAAATCTCGGGAACATTTTGAGATCGGCCGCGAACGACGTGATCGATCTGGCCCCGTTGTTTCGGACGTTCGAGATCATGAACACGCGCGAAGCGGGACGCCCGCAGGTAGGCGGCCAACCAGTCAGGTCGCTGGCGCAAGCGCGGGATGAGCGAGTGACCAAAGTTCAGGATGCGCCGGCGCCGGCATCGCATCGAACGCAGCAACAGCGCAGACGCCGGCCTCGGTTTCGTCCGAAACAAAATGAAGGTCGTCTTCGCGAGCAGGGCAGCTGACGCTGCGACAACGTGAGCGCAATCGCATTACCGCGGCATTCGTCCGTGATTTGTTGTAAAGAGCTTTCGGCTAAAGTGCAGTTCAGATGAAATTGTCGCAGCAGTTTGAGGAAGCGCTGACTTATGCGACCCGGGCGCACAGCAATCAGATCCGAAAAAAAACCGGGATCCCGTATATCGCACATATCCTTGGCGTAACAGCAATCGCACTAGAGTACGGAGCCAATGAGACCGAAGCCATTGGCGCTCTGCTCCATGATACCGTGGAAGATTGCGGCGGCGCAGACCGCCTGCGCGACATCCGAAAAAGGTTCGGTAATGATGTAGCTAAGATCGTCGATGGTTGCACAGATACCGATCAGGTCCCGAAGCCGCCGTGGTTGGAACGAAAGAAAGCTTACCTTGCGCATCTCAAAGGTTCCGTCGCATCCACGCGACTCGTCTCGGCCTCCGACAAGTTACACAACACGCGCGCGATTCTGGCTGAGCTGCGAAGACATGGGCCGGAAGTTTTCGAACGCTTCAGTGGTAAACAGGATGGCACGCTCTGGTATTACCGGGCGCTCGTGACCGCGTTCCGCGAGCACGGCGATCACATCGATCTCATTGACGAACTCGACCGTGTCGTCACCGAGATCGAAAAGCTTGTTCGCGTTTAGACTCTCGGCTTAGATGTCGATCTTATGGGACACAGTAAAGGCAGAGACAACGCTAAGAAACGCGCAAAACGCCGGAAAAAGACTGAGCGCCTCGCGCTCGCGAAAAGGAAGCAGAACAGGCGCAAGCAGGAGTCGCGAGGGTAGACGACAAAGCAGCCAGGTTAGCTCCGAAATTCTCGGCGAGCAGGCAGGCTACCAATCAAGGACGCGGGCAACGCCGGCTCCGAAATGCTTCGCGAGCAGGCGGGCTACAGCCCTGTTTTAAAGATTTAACATTCGTTGGGACGACACGCGAACTGCGTCACGCGCTCAAGGCTGCTGGTTACCGCCAGTGATGATGAGAACGCCAATAACCGTGACGGCCGTAGAATCGGTGGGCACCGTAGAACCCGAACCGCGGCCCGTAATAGCCATAGGCCGGATAGATGACGACGCCAACCGGCGGAGGAGGAGCGTAGTAGACCGGACGTGGCGGCGGCGGCGCGTAATTGTAAGTCGACGCGGGAGCGCTGTAAGGTTCAATCATTTCGGTGCCGGCTCTCGAGCGCAGAGCAGACCCAAACCCGAATGCGAGGACCGCCAATACTATCACAATAATTTTCTTCACCATGATCGAATATCCCTCCTGTTGTTTGGCCGATTGAACCCAACAGTCACTGCGAAGTTGCTCAAGAATCGGCGCCCCTATGTAATCCACCATCGACAAAATGGAGACGTCTTCCCCCCTCCTCTGAGTTAGGTGTCAGATCTCAGAAGTAAAACGGAGGCGCGGCTTCCTTGTGCGAATCGTTGACTAGTGAACAGGCAGAGGTGCAGATCGTCGATCCCGGGCGTAGACGATAGGACCGCAGTCATCGACAGCGGCTACACCGAATGATCGAAGGTCGCTACTTGTTCTCCAAAAGCGACAGGAACGCTTCGTAACCTCTGCCTTTCATTTCTTCTTTGAGAATGAAATGGAAGGCGGCTGAGTTAACGGAGTAAACTTGTCCGGTGGGCGATTTCGGGTCGGGAAAGAGGTGGCCAAGGTGTGCGTTACTTCGTTTGGCGCGCAGCTCGGTGCGCTGCATATCGTGCGAAGTGTCCAGGTTCTCAACGAGGAGATCTTTCGAGATCGGTTTGCTAAATGTGGGCATGCCGATGCCGAGGTCGAATTTGTCGAGCGAACTGAATAGTGGTTCGCCAGTAATGACATCGACGTAGATGCCGGTGCGCTGGTTATTCCAGAACTCGTTTTGAAAAGGGGTTTGTGTGCCACCTTCCCGCACGACGAAATATTCCTCGGCCTTTAATCGGTGTTTCAAAACGACGTCGCTCGGGACCGGCCGGTTCGGATCGAAACCTGTGGTCTCCTTTTTCTCTTTCTGTGAGAGAAAGAAGAAGTAGAGCCCCCCGGCGATGAGCACGACCGCGATGCCGACACCGACGTACGTGCTGATGGCCCATCTTTCCTCGCTCGTGATTCGGCCCCCGTACATCAGATCGCAGTCACGTTATTGAATCAGAGATTGGCCACGTCCGTCAAGACAGAACAGGAGTCTGGTCTTCACTTTTCACATTTGGGGGGAGAATTGGGGTTGTGTGTCAACTCCGAAAGCCTTGCGAGCACTTCATTTAACATTCGAACTGGTCATCGTAAGCAACTCGGATGTGGAATCATTTCGCGATCCGGCGAAATCGCCGCCTTCTTCTACCGCGCCCGTTCCTCAACGTGCACAAGATTCGGGTCGACTCTGACAAGAAGCGGTGAGCGCGATGCACCAAGATGGCTTTAACTGAATCAATCAATCCAGAAGGTGAGCGACTGGAACATTTTGAACCAACGAAGAAGGACCTCATGATCTCGAAAATTATTAGCCGCGCAGCATGTCTGAGAGAACTCGCTTCCAATCCCAAATCCTTCTCCAACTGTCCAGACTTGCACGGTGGTGTTCCGGACTTGCCCGAAGATAGAATCTGTATGAAGCCCGCTTGGGGTAAAAACAAGGTCGTCCCACCGGCAATTGCAGTGCTTGTGCTCTAAAATTCGACTGCGCGCTTGGCTCGCATGCATCGTAAGCGGCTTACGATAGATGCATTTGGGAAGGATTTCGGACTTCCGGTTTCGACCTGTCGCAGACCGCCGTGTGACTGGTAACTTGTTCTTTAGACCTGAGCGAAACAAACCTAACTCTTACTCCTCTTATAAAGCCAGGGAGCGAGAATAATAGCAGCTAAAAGAACGAACTGAATTACCAAGGTAGATGTGTCGCCGGTCATTTACTTTGCACACCTACGAAAGCCCAAGCCCCCAAGTGGGTGATCCCCAGACAGAATAAGAATAGCTCAACTAGCTTTAAAACAGATTCCATAAGTTTCTACCTTCCAGTTACTGCCTGTTCGAACGCGCGATGAGGAGGAACGATAGACTCGTTGGATCCCCTTCGCGTCAAAGTGTCGAGCATTTCCGTGAGGCACGCCTCGTAAGAATCACACCTGGGGGATTCGCCATTTGGCTTGACCCATTCGGGATGTTGGACCCGCAGATCGTCGTGAATCTGTTGCTGGAGTTCGGTGTAGGTGTGGATTTGATGATACATGGCTATTGGCCTGGTGAAGTATTTAAGCGTGGCGCGGGACGGTTCCGAGGAATGGCTCGGCGCGAATGGTGGACGGGCATGGGTGCCGTAAGCGCCCGCCACGGCCAGGTGAAGGTATCCCAAAGGGCGGCGCGCATGCGCTTGCGTTGTGCACGACGCCAGGCCAACTGGACTACTTTGTAGCGCTGGCGTTGCAGCAACAGGGCCAGTAGTCCGCTTTGCGTAAGAGTCGGCGTTGATTTTGTCATAACGTAGTTCTTTCTCTCTTTTTTAAATCCGAAGGACTCTGTAATTTACCGCATCGGTGAGTGCGCTCTGGGCGTATTTTCCGAAAGATTAACCGTTTCTTGTCGTGCGAATCCCAGACTCGGAATGAGCCAACGAATCTTTGACGCCTGCTCTCTGCTCTATTCCGTGAAATACTTCGCGGTGAGGGATTGCGCGCCAGCGCCCAACACTTTGGCTGTTGCTTTGCTACTTAGCAGTTTTCGCAACAAAGATTTCGCTTCATTTTTCTCTCGCTCCGGCAGATCAGCTTGATTGATCGCGGTGATCACTTTCTCCAATGCGTCCGTGATCATTTGCTGCTGCGGAGTGCTTGTTGCGATCGGCGCTTGTTCCTGCTGAGG
>CATPBS010000043.1 GCA_955652715.1 uncultured Candidatus Udaeobacter sp. | reverse complement strand
TCTTCCGACACACAACTCAACGATCAACACCTCAACCCATTGTGATACGAGACAAATTCATCGCAGTTATTGCTGTAACGTGCGCTTGCGTTGCAGCTTCATCTTTGAATGCGGCTACGATTCCCGCTGGAACAACGCTCACCGTAAGCACCGCAAGTTCCATCTCTTCACAGGATCCCGTCGGTAGAACCTTTGCGGCGAAGGTCGATCAGGACGTCGCCGTGAAAGGAACGGTTCTGCTAAAAGCTGGGACAAAGGCGTTCGGAAAAATTAAGTCGTCGCGTGCTAACCCGCGCAAGTCCGAGCCACTCACGCTGGAGCTTACGTCGATTTCTGTGAACGGACGCAATATCGCCGTAAAAACGAACAGCTTCCAACCGGGTAGCTCACCGAGGACAGGGCGACAGGCTCAGTTTGGACATACCGCGGGCACATTGGTAATTACCCCGGGAACCAAGATGCAGCTCCAGCTTATGCAACCAGTGACGTTGTAATGGCTGATTTGTTCGGCGAGGAGTGCACGACTTCGTGTTATTCTGAGTTAAGCGCACAGATCGTGAAAACAGCGCATCTTCCCAATACGCTTTTGCGATTCGGGGAGGCAACCTAAGCGCTAAAAAACCGAGACGCCAGCCCAGTAGCACCGGCTAGTCTTCGAGAATCGCGGCATTGCCGCGGCTCCGCACGACCGGTTGATCGGTAATGATGACAGTCGTGCCCGGTTGGATGGTGTCGTAAACCTTCTGCGCAAACTCCGGGTTGATGCGGAGGCGCACCGCGATCTTCTCGGCAGGAACGCTGCGGCCACTGCTCGTCACGCTCATCCACCGGCGCGCGGCGCGGCCGGGAGCCAGCGAGCTTTCCCGATCGGTCGTGCCTTCGAGCAAAGAGTAAACATGGTCTCCGAGCGATCCGCGTCCCTCAATCTCAACAGCGGCGCGCCCGATGGGATTGCCATTGCGATAGACGTAAGCTGCACGGTCTGTGGCGCTAACGACGATTGTGATCGGTCCACTTGAGCTGCGTTCCGGCTTCCAGTCGTAGTCATTACGCGCGAGCGGACGCAGCATCTCAGGCGTAAAATCCTTCGGCGCAAGCATCAGTCCGGGATTCGACGCGAGATGCGGCACGGGCGTTTTGCCATCCCCTACCACAACGGTGCCGCCCTTCGAGGTTGCACTGAAAAGCAACTGCGAGAAATCGTACGGCAAGCGAATACAACCGTGACTGGCTGGATAACCGGGCAGATTACCCGAGTGCATGGCAATGCCGGTCCACGTCAGCCGCTGCATGTTCGGCATCGGCGCATTGTTGTATTTCTTCGAGTAGTGCTCCTGCTTTTTCTCGAGGATGGTGAAGACGCCGCCCGGCGTGGCGTGGCCTTTCGAGCCCGTGCTCACGGTTGAACGGCCAATGAGGATGCCGTTGCGATAAACGTGCATAGTCTGCTGTGGGATGCTCACAAGCACCATGAGCGGACCGCTCGGCGAGAGCTGCGGTTTCCACCAATATTCGTCTGGCTTGAGTGGGCCGGTGGGTTTTCCGGTCGGCGTGCCTTTCGTATGAGCCGACGGTTGTTGCATCGCCTGCACCGTGGTGAGCAGGGCGATGGAGAGAGCGAGGATTTTCAGGAATTTCATGAGATGATCACAAACGTGAATCGTGATGAGAGCAGAAAGCCTGCGCGCCCTCAATAAGACTTTCGTCCCGGCCCGCGCCTACGATTTCACCGAAATACTCAAACGGCTGGATATGATTGCCGTGGGTTCCCCCGGAAAAGCCAGTGCGAGCACGCCGGTTCCGAACGGCGAAAGAGACACTGCCCCTCAGTCTGGCAGGAAGGTCACTTTACCTGTGGAGACATCGTAAATCGCTCCAACGAGACCGACTGTACCGGCGTCGAGCTGAGCCTTTATTATCGGGCTCTTCTCGCGAATCTCCTTCATCGCCTGATACACGTTGGCTTGGGCGACTTTCGTGACGTACGCGTCGTCTTTCGAGCTTCCGGGGCCGGATGCCGCCACGGCGGGCCGAATCTTCGCCAGGAGCGCGGTGAGATTGCCCAGCTTCGCGTCGTCAATGGAGCCTTTCACTGCGCCGCATGACGTGTGCCCGAGGACGACGAGCAGCTTCGATCCGACGACCTTCGTTGCGTACTCCATACTGCCGAGCACGTCGTCGTTGACGATGTTGCCCGCGATGCGGATCCCGAAGACGTCGCCAATTCCCTGATCGAAGATAATCTCGATCGGAGTGCGAGAGTCCATGCACGCGAGGATCGCCGCAAACGGATACTGACCGCCCGCAGTCGCTGGTACCTTGGCCATCCAGTCGCGACTCCGCATGTTCTTCTCGACGAAGCGAGTGTTACCTTTCTTCAGCTTCTCCAAGGCCGAGGCCGGCGTCAACGCGGCCTGCGATTCCGCCGTCTGAACGGCCGGGGTCTTCTTACCCGAGGGTTCGGCGGAAGTTTGCGCGAGGGCAGATGCTGAGACAGCAAGAGCAAGGAACCCGAGCCCTATACCTAATGTCGTTGGTCGCATGAATCCTCCTTGATGTTTAGATACATCACGGCACGTCATACGTCCTGTCAATAGCAGGAGTTTGTGCCGTGCTTTCACAGAATGCTGAGCGCGGCGCGTGCAATAATGCGTTTGCCAATAGCGATAATATCTGCTCGCCCATTCACGCCGACAACCCACGTCCGGTGCCGATAGTAGTACCCGCGGTAGTGATATCGGTAGTAACGGCCTCCGTAGTAATACGGGTAATACCGCCCGCGGTAATAAGCCGGCAATCGTCAATCCGCCACCACCCCGCGTTATAGTTTTACGGCGTCGGTGAGGGCGCAGGATTCCTATACAGATGGCCACTGGACGTCCTGACATGGCTCTTTGTCGGAGTGGGCGCCGGTGATGTCGTAGTCGCGGTCGTTCCCTGCTGCTGACAAGAAGCGATAAACGCCATCGCAACGACGGCACCGAGTAAACACAATATGTATTTCTTCATAGGTTCTTAGTTTTCAGATCGAGTACCGCAGAATGTCAAGCTTTTTGGGTTTGGAAAAGGTGCAGGTGAGCACCAAAATGTCGGTTAGAACCGGCCGCTTTCGTTCGACGTCCGGACGTTTAAGCTGGTCGCGCGTTTAAGTTCTCGTTTCGCGTCCGTTTACCAATAGCGATAATACCCTGCGCGCCCATTGACGCCCACAACCCAGGTCCGGTGTCGATAGTAGTGCCCGTGGTAGTGATACCGGTAATAATGCCCTCGGTAACTATATCGGTAATACCGTCCACGGTAATAATAAGCCGAAGCAGGCGCCGGAATAAAACAGGCAACACCGAGCACCACAGCAAGCACTGGCGTAAGAAGATTTTTCATAACTTTTCCCCCCGAGACTATTAAACGCGGTGACTGTTTTGTAGTCGCGAAATATCTTTTGCGGCTCTGTTGCGACGCATTTACGGACGTCGCCGTCGGTAACTGGGCTCGTGGCTCTCGGCTTATTTTACACACAACCCGCGTTATTTGAGCTGCATATCAACGCCGCCGCCAGTCGCATTGACAGCAACGCCGTTTTGCGTGGAAGAAATGCGGACTATCACACCGGCCTGATTTGACATGATGGTCCCACTTCGGCCAGCGCCAAGAGTCACGCCCCGCGTTCCCGCGGCACCCACGTTATAATGACCGTTGAAATCTTGAAGATGCTTCAGGTTGAAAACCTCACCATTAGCTGACGAGCTGGTCATACCCACTTTGCCTATCGACAGTCCTTTGACTTTAACCGGATAGTCTTTGCCTCTGTAGGTGAGCGTGCCTGACCCCCAGTTGACACCAACTCCAAGAGCGAACGAACCCCCGCTCAGCCGCAGC
>CATPBS010000042.1 GCA_955652715.1 uncultured Candidatus Udaeobacter sp. | reverse complement strand
TGAGTGGCCTGCCAAGTCGTAGCTCGCTGCGAAATCATGACCAGGTGAAGAAAGTCCGCCTTCGCTAAAGCTACGGCGCGACAGTCTGCGCTCTCCGCTGCGCTGCGAGCGAAGACTGGAGGTAAGGGGATTCGAACCCCTGGCCTTCTCATTGCGAACGAGACGCTCTACCAACTGAGCTATACCCCCATCAGCGGCAAACGCAGATTAACACGCCCGGCCCATTTTTCATCAAGTGAAACCAGCTTCGCATTTTTCGGTTCAAACCGTCACCGGCCGCCGACGTCGGTCTCAATAATACGAGCGATGCGAAAGAACGATTGCAGCGCGCGCTTTCGCGTTTAAGATGCGCTCTCCAATTCTCAACATGCTCCAGACGATTCTTGCCCAAGCTCAAAGCGCCGCGCCTCAGTCAGTCCCAGGCGGCGGCATCGGCTCGTTTTTTGTGCCGCTGATTTTCATTTTCGTCATCATGTACTTTGTGATGATCCGGCCGCAGAAAAAGCGGCAGCAACAGCAACAGAATTTAATTTCAAGTTTAAAAACAGGCGACCGGGTGGTGACCAACGGCGGCATTCACGGTCTCATTTCTAACGTGAAAGAGAACACCGTGCTCGTGAAAGTGGCCGACAACGTAAAGATCGAAATGGAGAAATCAGCCATTACAAATGTGCTGAAAGAGAGTTAAGTCGTTACATCGTTGAACCGTTAAACCGTTGAAGCGTTAAGTGATGAGGCAATCCCCAATCCAATGACTCCCGCGCTTACATTTTTTGTTGGGCTCGCGATGCTCGTCCTATTCGGTTGGTACTTCGCAACTGATCAAGGGCTACGGAAACGCCTGTTAGCTACCACGCTGGTGCTCTTGCTTCTCATCTTCAGCATCGCCACGATTTGGCCGCCACAGAAAAAGATCGCACTCGGACTTGATATTCAAGGTGGCACCTCCTTCCTCATCCGACTCGTGCCCGGCGACAAGCCGATCACCAAAGGAATGCTTGATCAGGCAGTGGAGGTGATTCGGAAGCGCGTGGATTATTTTGGCGGTGGAGAGCCGGTCATCAGTCCGGTAGGCGGCGATCGGATTTTGGTCCAGATTCCCGGGCTGGACACCGCGAAGATTCAGGAAGCGCGGGACCAGCTCTCGCGCGTGGCGAAACTCGAGTTCCGTCTGGTCTATCCCGATAATGGTGAAAAATTGAAAGCCATCGATGAAGGCAAGGACGTCATTCCGCCTGAATACCGCATCGAAACCTACAAACTGCAGCGTGAGGGCGAAAAGCCCGTCGAGGAACGGCTGCTAGTAAAAAAGAAAGCTGATTTATCCGGCGATCGTGTTACAAGCGCGGGCGCTTCCTACGAAAAAGATGGCTGGGTAGTTCATTTGCGGTTTGACCCCGAGGGCGCCAAGAAGTTCGGCGACATCACTGCCGCGCATGTTCATCATCGCTTTGCGATTGTGCTTGATGGGGTCATCCAATCTGCGCCTGTGATTCAGGACGCAATTTATGGTGGCGACGCGCAAATCACAGGAAGATTTACCGAGGAAGAGGCGCGGGGACTTGCGAGCGTGCTCGAGAACCCGCTGCAAACACCAGTGAGCATCGAGGAAGAACGCAGTGTCTCGCCGACACTCGGGCTGGACTCGATCCGTGCGAGCATTCTCGCCGGCTTGGTTGGACTGGCCATCACGCTCGTCTGTGTGGCTGTCTACTACAGAATTCCCGGTCTGGTAGCAGACATCGCGCTGATCATCAATCTCATTCTGCTCATGGGCGCGGTGACGATGTTTCATTTCGTCCTCACATTGCCCGGTATTGCGGGCATCATTTTGACAATTGGCCTTTCGGTGGACGCGAACGTGCTCATTTACGAGCGATTGCGCGAAGAAATGGCGCTCGGAAAATCGCTGAAGGTCGCGCTAAACACGGCCTACGAAAAAGCGTTTAGCTCGATTTTCGACGCCAACGTGACGACGCTGATCACGGCAGCGATTCTGTTTTGGAAGGCGAGCGGCCCCGTGAAAGGGTTCGCCATCTCACTTACGCTCGGCATCCTGGCGTCGTTGTTCACGGCCTTGATCGTGGGGCGAAACTGCCTCGGTTGGTTTGTCGATACAGGACGACTGAAGCGTGTCTCGATGATGCATTTGATTTCAGCGCAAAACATCAATTTCCTCGGCAAAGGCTTTATCGCCTGCATGTGCTCGCTCGCGCTGCTGCTGGCCGGAGCGACAGCCTTTTACCTCCGGGGCGAAAGAAATTTTGGCGTTGATTTTCGCGGCGGCGACCTGATTACGCTAAGCGCGCCGGGCAAAATCGACATCGGACAGGTGCGCAACGCGCTGAAGCCAATCGGACTTGGCGACGCGTCAATTCAGGAATCCATGCAAGGCGGCAAGAGTTACATCACCGTCCGCACGCCGTTGAACACCAGCGATAAAGTGGAAAAACAAATCATGCAGACGCTCCCCAGTGTGGGATTTAATGTGGAAGGTTCCGAGCGAGTCGGCGCGCTCGTTGGCGGTGAGCTGGCAAAGAGTTCGTTGATCGCGCTCGGCCTCGGCATCCTCGGCATTTTAATTTTCGTAACGTTCCGGTTTGAACTTTCCTTTGCGGTCGGCGCGATTGTCGCGTTGTTGCACGATGTGCTCATGACGGTTGGCATGTTCGCGCTGCTTGGTCGCGAGCTGACTCTTACGATGGTCGGCGCAGTGCTGACCATCGCCGGTTATTCCATTAACGACACCATTGTCGTGTACGACCGGATACGCGAGGGCCTGGCCAGCGGTCGACGCGGGACGATCGAGGAGATAATGAACTCAAGCATTAACCAGACGCTCAGCCGCACGATTCTTACCAGCACGGTCACGCTTATCCCGATTCTGTGTCTATTTTTCTTTGGCGGCGCGGTATTGCGCGACTTTTCCCTTGCCATCATCATTGGCGTGGTTGTCGGGACATACTCATCTATCTTTATCGCCTCGCCGATCGTGCTGTGGTGGACGCGTGCTCGCGGCCGCGGCGCTGCTGCGCTGCGCCGCGAAGTAACCGAAAAAGCCACAACTGCAGCGAATCCTCTCGCCCAGCGCTAAAGGCCTGTTGAGGCCGTTCTTTTTGCGTAAATCGCTCGCTCCGGACAGCTTTGTCCGAGTTTGCCTGCGAAGATTTGACGAGGTCGCCCGGCCCGCGTAGGCTCGGACTCGCCCGCTTAACTTTTTTTTAAAGATCCAGGAGTGATATCGATGCCAGAAGTGATTGTTCGTAAAGGTGAACCTGTAGATCGCGCATTGAAGCGGCTGAAAAACAAGCTGGATGCAGAGGGCATTCTCGAGGAGGTCCGTCGTTTGCGTGCCTTCGAGACGCCTTCGCAAAAGCATCGCCGGAAAGCGAAAGCCAACGCCAAGCGCGGTAAAATGAGGTTTCGGTTTAATCCATCGTAACAAGGTTAAAATGTTAAGCTAAAACGTTGGGCCGAGGGAGTGGTTCTCGTTGTAACGATTTAGCTTTTTTACAATTTAACTTTTCTTAGCGTTCTTCTCTGTAAAAAGTTCCCTGATCGCCTGCACCAAGCCGTTGATATCGTGCCGGCGCGCCTCGACATCGACTTTGAGCCCCTGATCACGCAGAGTTTTTGACGTGATCGGCCCGATGCTCGCGATTCGCATTCCCTTCGGCCAGGGTAGCCCAAGCGCGAGGAAGTTTTCTACGGTTGAAGAACTGGTGAACGTGATCAAGTCGGCCCCGTCCTGCGCCAGTTGCCGCCGTGCGCCACTCGTGTCACGCGTCTCCGGCACCGTCCGATACGCAAACGCTTCGTCCACGATCGCTCCCATAGCCGCAAGTTCCTTTGGAAGCGTGTCCCGCGCCTTCTCCGCGCGCACCAGGAGAATCCGCAAATTTTCGATGCTCCCCTGCTTCTTAAATCCCTGCGCTACCGCCTCTGCCATGAATTCTTCCGGCTGAAGATCGACATGCAGGTGAAAGTCTTTCACGCGTCCGGCCGTAGCCGGGCCGATTGCAGCAATGCGCACGGCGCCGATATCACGGGCATCATTGTATAGCTTGAAGAAGATATCGAAGAAAGCTTCCACGCCGTTTGCGCTCGTGAAGACAATCCAGTCATAAATGTGTGCTTCCTGCACCAGCTCAGCGAATTCGCGTAAATTGCTGGGCGGCTCAATACGAATCGTCGGCAGCTCGATCACATGAGCGCCGAGCGCACGCAGTTTATTGCTTAGCACGCTCGCCTGCTTTCGGGTGCGCGTAACGACAATTCTTTTCCCAAGGAGCGGTCGCGTTTCGTACCAATTGAGACCGTCACGCAACGCGACGACTTCTCCAAACACGGCCACCGCCGGCGCTTGGAAATCGTTGGCTACAGCTTTTTGCGCGATATCTGAAAGAGTGCCTGTGAGCGTTTCCTGTTGTCCAGTTGTGGCCGAGCGAACAAGGGCTACGGGCAAATCGCTGCGCACGCCTTGCTTTAGCATTTCGCTCGTGATGGATCCGAGACGCTCCACACCCATCAGCATTACTTGCGTACCCCCAAGTTTTGCGAGCGCGGCGTAGTCGATTGCACTCTCTGTCTTTGCCGGATCTTCGTGGCCTGTAAAGAACGTCACGTGCGAATTATGCGCCCGATGCGTCATTGGAATACCTGCATAAGCCGGCCCAGCGATGGCTGACGTGATCCCAGGCACAACTTCAAATGGGATTCCTGCACCAGCAATCGCCTGCGCTTCTTCTGCTCCTCGGCCGAACACGAATGGATCTCCGCCCTTTAACCGAACGACACGCTTTCCGTCGCGTGCTTTCTCGATCAGAAGTGCGTTGATCTCCTGCTGGTTTAGCGAATGCTTTTGATTTTCGCCTGGTTCCTTCCCAGCGTAAATGATTTCTGCATCCTCTCGGACCCAACTGAGCATCTCCGGATTTG
>CATPBS010000041.1 GCA_955652715.1 uncultured Candidatus Udaeobacter sp. | reverse complement strand
ACCACGAGCTGACCAAGCTCTCCGAGGACCGTCCCGGCGTCTGCAATTTCAATGTCGCGGTACGTGAATGGAACGAGCAAATCATTTTCCTGCGCAAGATCGTCCCCGGCGGCGCGGACAAAAGTTACGGAATCCAGGTAGCGCGCCTCGCCGGGTTACCAAAGGAGATTCTCGACCGGGCCAAACAAATTCTGGCGCAATTGGAAAAACCAGACGGCGCAATCGAATCACCGCCACCCGGCAAATCACGGGGCAGAAGCAAAGCCGCGAGAAGCTCCGACAAACCGCAGATGGACTTGCTGTAAGGCCGCACACGCGGGACATGGGGGCTATCCCGCCGTCACTCAGTTCGACTGGCGCGCGGTAAGAAAAATTGAAGCCACGTTTCATTCCGAGTTTCGACGGCTAAAAAGATTAATCGTTCACGCCCGACGCTTAACCAGGTTCGCCTCACCACGGCGCGGCCGGCGCCCAACGCTGAACTCCCGGCGTGCCACCATTTGCGGTGACGGCGTGTGGAAGTGAAACTATAGTCAGCGGCACGAGTATGCCTGCTAAAACGGAAAAGGAACTGAGCGAAACACAGCGCAATCTTTGGCTCAAGGCAGTGACCGCCATCGAGTTGCGCAACCTCGGTTACGCAATTTCACTCTTGCAGGAAATTCTCAAGCAGGAGCCGGAGTTTCTTACGGGCCGTCAATTATTGCGGCGTACCGAGGTAACGAGAAGCAAATCCGTAAAGAAAAGTTTTTTTAACATCTCAACTGCGTCGATCACGGTTATGAGAGCGCAGCGAAAAATCAAAAACGACCCGAAACACGCAGTTGAAATGCTGGAAAAGGTTCTGGAAAAGGAGCCTTACAAATCGGCAGGCAAATCTGGTTTTGAAAGATGCGGCCGTGGCCGCGGGCTGGCTGGAGATCGGCGTATTCGCGCTCAGGACGCTGCTGGAGGAAAATCCCCGCGACGTCAAGGTACTGCACGAGCTTGGGCGCTTGTATCGCCACCTTGGAGACCATGACCAGGAGGTAGAAATCTATAATCAAATCACGGCGATAAATCCGCTCGATGCTCAAGCGCTCCGTCTGGGCAAAGATGCATCGGCCCATGGATCCATCAAACGGGGTGGATGGACGCAGGCTGAAAGTTACCGGGACCTGATCAAGGACAAAGAGGTGGCGATTTTGTTGGAGCAACAGAGCCGCATGCGATTAACCGGCGAATCGCTCGATCAGCAGATTGCCGAGACGTACGCGCGCCACAAAGAGGAACCGGCGAATGTCGATCTCGCACGGCGGTTGGGCGCATTAAACGAGCAAAAGGAAGATTTCGAGGCAGCAATTGGCTGGTACCAGTATGCTGCCGAACTGACTAAAGGCGCAGACGCCGGATTGGTTCGAAGAGCTTCCGATCTGAAGATCAAATCCCTCGAGAGGGAGATTGCCACGCACGAGGAGTTTCTTTCCACGCGCGACGTAACAAATGAATTGTATGCGAAAACTTCTGAGCTACTGAAGGCCGCCAAAGCCAAACGTGCAGAATTCCTCATCGGCGATGCGCAAGAACGCGTCGCACGGAATCCCACCGATCTCCAGCTTCGATTTGAACTAGGTGAAAATCTTTTGGATGCCAGGCGTTTTCGCGAGGCCGTGCCGGAGTTGCAGCGCGCACGTCAAAATCCACATGCGCGCGTGAAAGCGATGAACCTGCTCGGTTGCTGCTATCGCGAACTTGAGATGCTGGATCTTGCGGTCAAACAACTCGAGGAGGCTTCGAAGGAAATTTTACAAATGGACAGGATGAAGAAGCAGATCGTGTATAATCTCGGCCTCGTTTACGAGCGGATGGGAGAGCCGGAAAAATCGCTGGCCTGTATGAAGCAGATTTACGAAGTTGATTACGGCTATAGGGACGTGGCAAAACGCGTGGAAAGCTCGTACGCACGGAACATCTCCGGAGCCTGATCGGTTTCCGAAATTTCGGCTTGATATGACTGTCCTGGCTGCACCAGCAGGCAGCAGGCAATGAAAAATAAGTAAAGCGTAGTTCATCCGCGTCCAAGGAGCCGCTAGTTTTCGATTTCTTAATTGCCGGGCTGTCCCGGCATATTTCCAAAACGTACGAAAGCCATGAAAACCAAAATCAAAGTTATTTCGCAGTTTTGTATTCTTCCCCTGGTCATCACAACGCTCAGCCTGGCCGGAGTCGCCCAAGCAGAAAACACTCCAGCCGCCAAGAGCTCCTCGGTCAGCGCCAAGGACAAGACTTTCATGAAGAAAGCCGCCAAGGGCGGAATGATGGAAGTCGCAATGGGAAAATTGGCTGAACAGAAAGGCCAAAGCGAAGACGTAAAATCGTTCGGCAAACGGATGGTCGCCGACCATAGCAAGGCCAATGACGAGTTAAAGAAGATCGCCGCGCAAAAGAACGTTAAATTACCGACGAAAGAACCAACCGTAAGCTGGAGCTCGGATAAGGGTTATATGGACGCGATGGTCAAGGATCACGAAAAGGACCTGGCCGAATTCCAGGGGGAAGCAAGCGGTGGGAGTGATCCCGACGTGAAAAAGTTTGCGGAGGACACGGCCAAGGTGGTTCAGGAGCATCTAGATCTTGCTAAGCAGACTCAAAGCAAGCTGAAATAAAAAAAAGCTGACTGCGACGCGGCCCGCTACGAAAGGCGTGCCGTGTTTTGTGTACATGCGACGGATGCGACGCATTCGCCGGTGTGGCCGTTAATCTACTAACGCTTAAAAGCGACTTGGCTTTCGCTGCCCCAAACTCAATTCTTTCACTCGATGCGGAAGACAAAAGTCATTTGCACGCTCGGGCCGGCAACGGAAAGGACGAAGGCACTGCAACAGTTAATCCAAAAAGGCGCTGATGTTTTCCGCCTCAACATGAGTCATGCCACTCATGAATGGGTGCGCGATATTGTGCCGCGCATCCGCAGACTCGCACAACGAGCGAGACGCCCGGTTGCGGTTCTGCTCGATACCCAAGGCCCAGCCATTCGCACTGGCGACCTGAAAAACAATCTGCATCTCAAGCCGGGCGACGTTCTGGAGTTCACTGTCCGCGGCGCAAAAAGCAACGAGCAATATTCCGTGGACGTAAATTACCCCGGATTCGTGAAGGACGTGGGGGTCGGCGACAAGGTTTTGGTCGATAACGGCTTGCTCAAAGTGGTCGTGCTGGAAAAGGGAAAAGAGCGGGTGCGCACCAAAGTGCTTACTGATGCGGTGCTCGGCTCGCGGCGTCACATTAACCTGCCGCGCGTTCACGTAAATCTGCCGCCGCTTACCAAAAAGGACATTGCCGATGTTGCGCTCGGCGCGGAATTAGGGGTGGATTTTGTGGCGCTGAGCTTTGTGCGGGAGAAGAGCGATATCGAACAGCTGCGCCAACTCCTTTCCAGGAAAAAGAGTAAGGCGCAGATCGTCGCAAAGATTGAGGATCAATTGGCAGTGCGATCGATCGACAAGATTATCGAAAGCGCTGACGTGATCATGGTCGCACGCGGCGATTTGGGAATTGAATGTCCGATGGAAGAACTGCCAATTATTCAACGCCGAATCGTCAAGAAATGCATTCGCTTTGGCAAACCAGTGGTAATCGCAACGCAGCTGCTGGAATCGATGATCACAAATCGACTTCCAACGCGCGCAGAGGTGACCGACGTGGCAAACGCGGTTTTCGAACAAGCCGACGCTCTCATGCTGAGCGCCGAAACAACGCTCGGTCGCTATCCGGTTGAATGCGTTGAGGTCCTGAACCGAGTGGCGACGCGCATCGAGCGTAGCGGCGGCGCAGGTTATGCGAGCGATGCGCTGCTGGAAAACATTCGACAAAAGATGGTTGCTTCAGCCGTCGCGCTGGCGAACTCGGTGGACGATTCGAAACTGATCGTTTTTACCCTGCACGGAAGGATGGCGCGTTACGCGTCGAATTTGCGCCCGCAGCGTGCGCCGATCTTTGCCTTCACCCCAAGCGAACAAGTTTATCGGCAGCTCGCCCTTTATTGGGGAATATTCCCCGTTCGCATTGATTTCACCGGAGATCCGGACGAGACGATTGCGTCAGCGGAGAAATTTCTGCGCGCGAAAAAACTGGCTGTGCCTGGCAATCGCATGGCGGTCATCAGCGACGTACACATGGGCCGGGCGATGATCGACTCCATTCAGCTGCGCGTACTAAAATAATGCCAGTTTTCAGTTACGCTTCTACCGGCAATTCAACGTCCACCGGGCGCTCCTTCTTGCTCAGAGCGCGGCGAAGTTTCGACAGCGCGATGTTCTGCAACTGGCGAATGCGCTCCCGGGTAACCCCGAATTTCTTGCCGACTTCCTCGAGCGTCTTTGGTTTGCCGCCGTCCAGGCCAAACCGTTGGAAAATGATCTTCTTCTCGCGATCATCGAGCACGTCCAGCAAGCCGCCAACCTCATTGCGCAGATTCTTGTCGCGCAACAGCTCGAACGGGGTCTGAGCTTCCTCGTCGCCGACAATCTCGCCGAACTCGGTGGAATCATCGTCGCTAATGGGCGCGTCGAGCGACGCTGGACGGATCGACACAGTCTTTAGTTGCGAAACTTTTCCGCTCGCAATCCCAATCTCGTCTCCCAGCTCTTCGTCCGTGGGTTCGCGGCCCAGTTCCTCGCTCATTTGCAGCGACACCCGCCGCATCTTGGAGATCTTGTCCACAAGATGTACGGGCAGACGGATCGTCTTGCTCTGATTGGCCAGCGCGCGCTTGATGGATTGCTTGATCCACCACGCGGCATACGTGCTAAGCTTTCCGCCTTTTGCAGGATCAAACCGTTCCACGGCCTTCATCAGACCGATATTGCCTTCAGAAATCAGGTCCAGAAGCGGTAGACCGAGATTCGCGTAGTCATGCGCGATCTTTACGACCAAGCGCAGATTTGAGCGGATCATCAGGGCTCGCGCCTCGCGATCGCCCTTCTTGATTTTCGCCGCCAACTCGATCTCCTGGTTAGGAGTCAAAAGCGGGATTTGCCCGATCTCGCGCAGGTAAATCTTAATTCCGGTATCGCTATCTTCAGCAGCCATATACTCTTTTTCATTGAGGTTTTTTGGGGGGGGAATCGACGACTTCCCGTAAATTGTATTCGTCGATGCCTTATCGATCACGCGTTGTAGCATCCGGGGAAGTATTTAACAAGGTTAAATATTCGAGTCTGTGACAACCCGCCAGAGCGTGGTGTTCAATCTTTTTTGCAGCCCCTTAGATGGAGCGCTGGGCAGTGTCGGAACTGGATGACGACTGGACTATAAGCCTGCAGGCTCGTAGTCGTGTAGTCCGTACTTAGTCGTCTTCGCATGTTGAACGTTGAACAGAATCGCCGCGCCCGGAAATACTCGTCAGGCGAGATCATCCGCCGGGTGTTGTGGGCTGTCGCGCAGCCCCTTTTTCGGTTAAGTCCGAGGCCCTGCTTCGGCTGGAGGCGATTTCTACTCCGCTGTTTCGGAGCAAAGATTGGTCGCAGGGTGAATGTATATCCTTCGGCGACGATTTATTTCCCATGGAACCTCGAAGCCGGAGATGAAAGCGCCATCGGCGAGCATGCGTTCATTTACAACCTCGGCCGGGTGACGCTGGGGGCGCGCGTAACAATCTCTCACCGCGCTCATGTTTGCGCAGGAACGCACGATCACATGAAGCCGGATTTTCCGTTGCTCCGTCCGCCGATTATGATCGGCTCCGAGGCGTGGATTTGTGCGGATGCGTTCGTCGGACCCGGCGTTACAATCGGCGAAGGGGCGATTGTGGGGGCAAGGGCGGTAGCAATGAAGGACGTGAGACCCTGGAGCATCGTTATCGGAAACCCAGCGCGCGAAACCAAAAGGCGCGAGATTACTCAATGAGCGGGCAATCCGACGCGCGGGTGCCGTTGTCGGTGCTTGTCCCTGTTAAGAATGACGCCGCGAACCTGCGCGCCTGTCTTGCCACCATTTCGTTCGCGCGGGAGATCGTCGTAGTTGATTCGGAGAGCACGGATGGTACGCAAGCGGTTACCGAGGCAGCTCGGGCTCGAATCGTTCAGTTCGTTTGGAGTGGAAAATTCCCACGAAAGAAGAACTGGGCTTTGGAGAATATTCCGTGGCGACATGAATGGGTGCTGATCGTTGATGCCGACGAACGCGTCACACCCGAACTGGAGCGCGAAATCAGACAAGCGATCTGCCGCACTGACGTAGATGGATTTTATCTGAACCGAAGGTTTTGGTTTCTCGGCGGCTGGATAAATCATTGCGGTTATTTTCCGAGCTGGAATCTACGCCTGTTCCGGCATCGGTTGGGTCGATATGAACAGATCGAAATCGACGACGACATCGTGTCCGGAGATAATGAGGTGCACGAGCATGTATTGCTTAATGGCCGGACCGAATATCTAACCGCCCCGATGGAGCATTATGCCTTTCCCGATATTGCCACCTTCATCGACAAGCATAACCGCTATTCGACTTGGGAAGCGGCAGCGTTCATCAAACCGCATGCCCGAACAGGTAAACGGACATTACGAGCAACACCTTTTGGAGCAGTGATAGAGCGCAAACGCTGGTTAAAGAAACTCGCGATCAAGGCGCCATTCCGTCCGAGCTTGCGATTCCTTTATCATTACGTCTGGAAGCAGGGTTTTCGTGACGGGTACCGGGGATGGGTGCTCTGCCGGCTGCTTGGCTGGTACGAGCGCATGATCGTGCTGAAGGAGCGCGAAATGAAAAAGCGGCTTAGTAACTCCAACGCTGCAGCCGCCTGAGACGGGCAGCTTACAATTACACGCCCGCTCACGCGCAAGACTACGGCGCGCCAAGCCCTTCGACCAGGATCATGTTTGTCTTGGCCGTACGGTGCCGCATTTTGCGCGGCTCGCGATATTCTTCACAATTCAGCCAATCCTTGGCGCGCTGCGCTGATTCAAATTGAAGCACGACGATGCGCTTCGGTTTCCAATCGCCTTCAAGCACTTCAGTTCTGCCACCGCGGACGATGTATTTCCCGCCGTACTTCTCCACGGACGCGCCTGCGAGTTTCTTGTATTCTTCGTAGCCGACAGGATCGACAATGTCGATTTCAACGATGATGTACGCAGGCATGCTGGGAATGGGACGTTCAATGGTTAAAACGTTACTTCGTTGCAATGTTTTATCTGTGCCGTTTTAACTTTGTAACCTTTTAACCTTTTTAACCGCGTCTTTACATCAGTGGCCGTTGTGGCCTCTGTCTTTCGCGGCTAACTCGGGGATTTTCTTCCGGCGCCGCAGTCGCAGCCAGTTGTTCCAGGTTTTGCGGAGGCTGTCCCGCGGGGTCTGGTATTTTTGATTTAATTCGTTGCTCTTTACGATCTGCGAGAGAATTCCTTTGACCGAAAAATCGTTTGTATTGACGATCGTGTAAGCTGTCCCCACGGCGGCGGCATGATGCGCGTCGCTGGCCGCAGTCATGGGCAAGCCGCGAATCTGCGCGTACTTGAAAGCGTAACGGTTGTAGCGGCGAAGCGTGGTCGCCGCGTTGAAAACCTCGATCGCATCGACCGGCAGCGCTTCCAGAGTGGAGAAACGGATTCCGGCGCGAAACAAATCGTATGGATGTGGAGGAATGGCCAGACCACCGCGTTCATGAATCATATCGCACACTTCGCGTGCCGGTTTTCCTTTCAGGTAAGGCAGCTCAGCTCCGATACAGAGAAGATGGCCATCGGCGGTAGTCACCTCGACTCCCGGCAAAACGAGGAAATCTTTAACCGGCAAGCCATCCAGTCGCATCAAGCCCTTCTGGAGCAGGTAATTCACAGCATCGCATGTGTTGTGATCGGTGATAGCGATGCCGTTCAAACCTTTGGCGCGTGCGGCCGCAATCAAGTCTTCCGGGCTGGAAATGCCGTCTCCGGAAAAAAAAGAATGCGTGTGCAGATCGATATTAAGCGGCATATCTCTCAGCGAGCAGGGCTAAAGTGTTACAAAAGTTACATTGTTAAAGAGGGAGATTCTTGCGTCTGAAAGCATGTAACCTTTTAACTTCTTAAGGCGGCTTTGGCCGTTCTAAACGAGCTCTTCGACAAGAATGCCGGCTTCCGCTTCGGGCTCCTTCTGCAGGCGATTGAATTGGTGATCGTATAAGCGCCGATAGTACCCGGATATTTCTAGCAGCTCCGCGTGCGTCCCGATCTCCTAGATGCGGACTCAATCAATCACAAAAATTTGATCTGCAGATAAAACTGTGGAGAGCCGATGGGCAATGGCGATCACTGTGCGTCCAGCGGCTAGCTTGGCGAGAGCCTTTTGAATTTGTTGTTCCGATTCGGAATCGAGCGATGACGTGGCTTCATCGAGTAAAAGGATCGGCGCGTTTTTCAGGATCGCGCGAGCAATGGCGAGGCGTTGCTGTTGTCCGCCAGAGAGAAGACATCCTTTGTCGCCGATTACTGTTTGGTAGCCCTGTGGCTGCGCCGTAATGAAATCGTGGGCATAGGCGGCTGTCGCTGCTTCGTAAATTTCCTCCGGCGTGGCGTCCAGCCGGCCGAACTGGATGTTGTTGAAGATGGTATCGTGAAACAAAAACGTCTCCTGGGTGACGAGCCCCATCTGTTCGCGCAACGATTTTTGCGTGACCGAGCGCAGGTCGCGACCATCGATCTTCACAGCGCCGGAAGTTGGATCGTATAAGCGCAGGATCAGCGAGAGGATCGTGCTTTTGCCCGCGCCGCTGGCGCCGACGAGGGCGTGAGTTTTCCCCGGTTCGATATGCAAGGTCACTTTGCTAATGGCATCTGTGGCAGTGGTTGCATAACGGAACGTGACATTCTCAAAATCAATTCGACCGCGGGACGAACTGAGCACAGCTGCGTTTGGTGCGTCCTGCACAGTAGACTCGGAATCGAGAATCGAGAAAATCGCAGCAGTGGCTGCGACCGATCGCTGCATCGTCAGATGAATCCTGCTAAGCGTCTTGATCGGATCGTAAAGGATGAAAATTCCTGATATCAGTCCAAAGAATCTGCCGACGCTCAAATTCGCAGCATACACGTAAAGCAACGCCATTCCCACGCCAACCGCGGCGATCGTCTCGACCAGCGGCCCGACAGCTTCCAATGATCGGATGATGCGCATCATCTGCGCGAACTGCAGTTGATTGCTGCGTTTGAACTGCTTTTCCTGGTACGCTTCGCGTGCAAACGATTTGATCACGCGAATGCCTGCGAATGTTTCCTGCATGGTCACGACCATTTCGCCCATGCCCTCCTGTTCGCTTTGCACCGCCTTCCTAGCACGGCGGCCGTAAACGCGAAGCGGCAGCAAACAGGTCGGAAAAAGAATCAGTGTGACCAGGGTGAATTTCCAATCCATCAGAAGAAGCACAATGATTGCGCCAACAATCGTGATCGGTTGTTTAAAAACGTCGCTGCCGATAGTGGTCAAAGCCATCTGCATGATCCGCGTGTCGTTCGTGATGCGCGACATCAAAAATCCCGAGCGCATCCTGTTGAAGAAATCCATGGAATTGCGCACCATCTTACTGAAAAGCTGGTTCCGGATATCAGTGACCACCTTGTTGCTCACCCATTGCATGCAATAGGTGCTTCCGTACGAACAGAGGCTGCGTACCGTCATGATCGCCGGAATGGCGAGACAGATCAGCACAATGGAATTGATCTTTGGGCCTGTATCCAGGACTCCCAGATTTGAGCGCAAAGCCATCGGATTGGGCGCGGCGCCGTGGAAAATTGTGCTGGTTACGCGGGCAATCGCAAGTGGGAAAAGCGAATTCACTCCGCCGTAGGCAAGGCCTAACGCCAATCCCACGACGAAGCGCGTCTTGTACGGCTTGACGTAGCCGTAAAGCCGCCGGTACGTAGCGGAAGCCGCGCGTAACGTTTGCCAGACGGACTGCCTTTTCCTACCCGCTTTTGCGCCGCTCATGAAATTTGCGCCGCCGCATGAAGCGACAGCAGCGAATCCATAGCACCAATCACCGCTTCCGTCGAGATTTGACTCATCGCAAAGCGTGGCCGAACCGATGAAAACTCCGTCACCGGGGCGACTGAGTCTCCTTGTAAAATGGCGGCCGGACTTCCCCGGGGTCGCCAATGAAATGGGTTAGTCGGCCCGAAGAGGATGACTTGCGGCGTACGTGTCGCAGCCGCCAAATGCATTGGAGCGGAATCGACAGTCACAAGAAGCCGCGCCTGCCCAATGAGCGCGGCCAGCGTGAGCAAATCAGTTTTTCCACAGAGATCGATGATTTGTTGATGCGTCTTGTTCTTAATCGCCGCGATATGCGCTTGCTCGCCCGGGGATGGTCCACTGGTCAGAATAAGATTAATACCGTTGTCTCGGCCAAAGTGGTCAATTACCTCTGCCCATCGCCCGGGATCCCAAAGTTTTTCCTGGCGCGCTGAGCCGGGATGCAAGACGACGTAGGGCTTGGTCACCTTCCAATCGCGCCGAAGCGCGTCGGCTTTTTCGTAGGCCATCTGTGGCAGATCCAGGTGCGGGGCCGTTGAAGCATCGCCTGCGCCCAGTGGCTCTAGTAAAGCAACATTGTAGTCGATCGTGTGCATGTCCCGCATACGAATGCTGACAAAATCTGTGTAAGCACGGGCGCGCGTCTTTGACTGCTCACGAACGCGGTAGGACACGACCCGCCTCCGCGCGCCGGATAAAAACGCCAGAAAAGCCGAACGATCATTCCGGGTAAAGTCGATGCAGTAATCAAATCTCCTCGCTGCGACGGAAAAAAACAGACTGAGGTCGCGCAGATTGCGTCGCGCGATCAGAACGCGATCGACATTTGAGATCGCTGGCAGCAGGTCGGCACATTCATTGGAAACAACGAGCGTCAGTTGTGCTTCTGGAAAAGTTGCACGCAAAGCTGCGACGGCAGGAGTGGACAAAATCAGGTCGCCGATTCGCTTAAGTTGCAGGAGAAGAATTTTCACGGCTTCTGGCTCTAGTGACGCTCCATGAGCGCCGAAACAAGAGAATCCGCGGTCACAGACCGCCGCTACAAATGATCATTGCGCCATTCGCATCGCGGTTTCGTAGGCGTGCAGTAATCGTATTCGAAAATGGTCCCATGTGAAATTCCCAACCACGCGAACCCTGGCAGCGCTGCTCATTTGCTGAACGATTTCAGGATGCCGATACAAATGCTCGAGCGCCGCTGCGATGCCGCTGATATCGCCCGGCTTCAGGATGATTCCCTCAATACCATCGCGCACCACATCGCCTGCCTCGCGCGTGGTGATTTGAGGCAAGCCGCACGCCGCCGCCTCGTATGTGACTTTGGCGCTCCCCTCCCATTGCGACGGAAAAACATGAACCGTGCCCTGACTGAGATAATTCTCCGGGTCACGCACAAATCCTAAGACGCGAATGTTATCGTGCCAGAATTGCTTCAGATACGGCTTCGCTTCGTCGTGCACGAAACCGATTAACCACAGCTCGGCATCGGGCAAATTGAGGCGATGCCATGCCTTCAGCACATGTTGGATGCCCTTGCGCTTAATCAACGCGCCGGCGAAAACAGCGCGAAATTTTTCCGGCCGTTTTCCGGGCCTGAAGCGTTCAACATCTACGCCTCGAGGCAAATAAAAGAGTTTTTCCTCTGGAAACCCGCGTACGCGAAACGTGTGGGCCGCCCTCTCTGATAAGACGAGCAAGAGATCAGCTAGTCCGTACTCTTTTATGAAACGCTTCCGCTGGAGCAACAGCCTGTTTTTCCACTTCTGAAACCTGGAAATGTTTGCTGGGGGCGCGGCACTTTCCAATCGCGCGACTTTCTCTTTGCCGCCATCACGATGCCAGGTCGGGATCTCGACGACCGAAGCGACGCCTTGTCGTTTTGCTACTTCCAGCGAGCGCAAACAGTCGCCAGACCAACTATGAAACAGATCGTAGCGTCCAGTCGCCAGATGCCGGGACGCGATCCAATCAAGATATTTTTTTTTCGCGCCGTAGTAATACGGCCGATCAAGAAATGAGATGAGGCGCACTGGATGCCAGCGCAGAGAATGGATCAGTGAAGCGGGGATTTCTTTCTGCCGGTTATCGTACGCGATTGCCTTGCCGAGGAACCCGCCGCGATACGACGCGCGCAAGGTTTCAAATGCGTCGGTGTCCAGGCCGGAACCCCCGATGCGGGCGAAAATCGAATAGAGTAAGTGCCTCGGTAAAGTACGCGTCACGGGTGCGACAGAACGCAGTGGCGCAGGAGCGTTTAGGATTTCACCCGGCATCGGGTTAGAAGTATTCTGGCGAACGTGCAGCAAGTAAAGTGTCCTTCGTTGGAGCCGCGACGCCCCCGTCGCGCACGGCTCGTGGGCGAGCCGTCTCCATTGCATGCCGCCGGCGCCGGGGGCACGCGATTGCCACTGACAAGATGGCGATGAAACAAAAGCTCCGGATCGGTCTTGTTCGTCGCGGCTATTCTTCGACCGGCGGCGCCGAAGCCTACTTAAAAAGATTCGCGCACGGAGTGATCGAAGCCGGACACCAGGTCCAACTTATCGCCACGAATGAATGGCCAGAGGATCAATGGCCTTTTGGAACGATCACGCGTCTGCGCGCGGAATCGGTCATTGGGTT
>CATPBS010000040.1 GCA_955652715.1 uncultured Candidatus Udaeobacter sp. | reverse complement strand
GATCTGCACGGCGGCGCAAGGGTCGAGGCCGGCGCCAACGTCGCCGGTCAATCGTTCGTGCGCCATCGCGGCCGGATCGCGCAGTGAGCGGTTACGTCCGATGAACGTGGCGCGATCAGCGGTGAACGAAGTAGGCTTTGGAGCCGAAGTGGCAAAAGTGATGCATTCGCAAAATTCCGGGTTGTAGGAATTGCGGGCAAACAAGGTCTGGCTCTGCAAATCCCATTTCGTAACGACATGCATACCGGTTTCCTCTGGATCGGACCCGAGAACGAGAGTGGCGTAGGCGGTGACAGTCAGCTTTCGTCGGCGCGACGAATTGTTGCGCAAGCGCAGGCGCTGCAAGCGCACCGGCAGGCCGCCGGCGTCATCCAGCGGCACGAAAGTGAGCAGTCGTTGTTCGATCGCATGGCTGTTGTGTTCAAACGTTGTGTAACCCTGACCATGCCGCGCGCGATAGGCGTCCTTCTCCCGAATCGGTTGGGGTGTGGGCGACCAGACGACACCGATCTCATCATCGCGGATGTAGATGGCGGTCCCGGGCGGATCGCAGATCGGATCGTTGAACCACGGCGTGAGACGATCGTTCTGGCTATTGCGGCCCCAGACAAATTCGGCGCCGGACTCCGAAACCAATGCTCCAAACTTCGGGTTCGCCATGATGTTGATCCAAGGAAGCGGCGTGTGTCGGCTGGGCCCCAGATAAATGACGAATTCCTTCCCGTCCTCGGTGAATCCGCCGAGGCCGTTGAAATATTTCAGTTCCATGAAAGCCAGAGGTGCGGAGGGCTCTTCGCGAAAGTGGCGCCCGGGCATCAGTTGCCGCGGTTTCGCAGCCGCGGGTGCGGTCGCGGCAAGTTGTTGGCGCAATGTGCCGCGCGCTGCGACCAGGACCATCCGTGCAGCCGCTTGAAGTGCGATCAGCTCTTCTTTCGAAATTTTTGTCGCCGAGCGGAGATAGACGCCGCCGGGTTGATCGACGCCAGTCAAGTGCGCCTGAGCTTCGGTGAGCCGGCGCAAATGCCCGGTCAATGGTTCGTCGTAACTCGGCAGTTCCTCGCTCACGAGGACGAGATCGACCTTCAGGCCGCGCAGATGCCAGAAGGTATGTGCAATCAATATCTCGCGCACGACTTCCATGTCGCGGAGGTGACCAATCATGACGACGACAATCGGCAGGTCACCCGAAATGCCTTGTCGCCAGAGCGCTCGTTGCCCCTCGGCGCGGCGGCCGAGACGCGCCGGCGGCGGTCGAAGTTGGGCCTGTGGAAAGATAATGAGGCCGGACAGTTGTTGAAAGGTTTGCACATCGGCCCGGCGAATGTGGAGCCGGCGCATCTCCAGTTGGGAATGGGTCCACGCAGTCTCAAAAGCGCGCGCGCAAGTGTGAAACTCAGCGTAGCGCGCCGCAAGTGCGACAACCGCTTCGCGAGACTCTGCCACGACGGTAACGAGCGCGAACTGAAATCGTTGGTTAGGTAGAATCGTGACGCGCCGGCGCAGGCTGAAGATCGGATCGAGCACGGCGCCGATACTGTTTGTTAGACGGCGCGTGAGCGCTTCGGGGTTTTCGAGCGTACGGCCCCGGCCGAGGAACTGGGCGCGGTCGGTTTCAAATTCTGTGGTCTCGGTGGAAGATTCGGGGACCATGAGGTGCGCAGCCCAAACAGCGCGATCGTCGGGAGCGCGAAGGCGGCGCCGGGCGACCAGCGCTTCGCAATGCGGCAACCACTCAGTTTCGATGAAGAGCTTGCTGAATGCGGGATGCGCACGATCCGTCCGATGTGGCGCAAGTGCGAGCTCGAGATAACTGGTCAGCTCCAATTGGCATGTTTTGCGTGAGGTATTCACCAAAGTCACGCGCCGGACTTCCGCGTCGTCTTCCGCGGAGACGACAATTTCCGTGATCGTCTCACACGGCCCACTTCTCCGCCGGAACTCCGCTTTGTCCGGCGTGAAATTCCAAGTGTAACGGCGCTCGGGAGATCTCACCGGTTGATGGGTAGTGCTCCAAGTCGTTCCACTTTCCAAATCCCGGATATAACAGACCGGGCCTGAGACGCCGCAGGTCGTATCGGCGCGCCAGCGCGTCACGTCCAGGTCCAGCCAGCGCAGGTAGCCGCCGCCTGAGTTCGTCACCGTTACGGAACAGGTTCCATTGGAGAGGAGATGAATGCGCGGGGAAGCGATGTCCGGTGTTTGGGCCACAACGGCGGCCCCGGCCGTCGGGATCGTCTGGCGCACGGGTCGCTCTTCATGCACCTCACCGGTGGTCGGCAGAATTTGTTCCGGGACATGCTCGTGCAAGAGCGGTTCGGTGGCGCGAATGCGCGGATCGCAATGGAACCGCCTTCGCATCGCATTGTCATGTAAAGCGTTGTCGTAGGCGAGGAGCGACATTCCCTGGTGATGAACCATGTAACAGTGGATGATGATCCCGGCCGCGCCACCCGGTTCAGTGCGTCGCGAATAATCAATCGCTTCGTAATAGCCGTAGCCGCCGAGCAATGCCGAGTCCCCCAGAATGGCGAGCCGCCGCAGATTCTTAATCGCTGCGGCCAGTTCCACGCCAAGAGCGAGCGCGGCGGCATACGGTGCCACCACCAAGTCCTCTTCCTGGCCACGTTTCAGCGCCAGTGCCGGCACGCCAAAGGCTCGGTATTGATAAACGTTGTTTCGGTCGAGCGCGCTAAAGGCGGATTCCGAGATGCCCCACGGCACGCGGTTTTGCCGGGCATAGGCAATCTGACAGCGCACGGCGTCGTAACAGGCGTGATCGAGCAGCGAATTCTCATGCGTCTGGGTGAACAAGAGCGGCATCAAGTATTCGAACATCGTTCCGCTCCAAGAGAGAAGCGGCAGCCGCCCGTAGGCGGACCCGAAGGGCCGGCTCAAAGCCCACCAATGTTTCACCGGTACGTCTCCTCGCGCGATGGCCAAGAAACTCGTTAGGCGCGCTTCGCTTGCGAGGAGATCGTAAAACGAGGTGTCAAGCCGACGCTCCGCCACCTGGTAGCCAATGGCAAAAATCCGCCGTTCCTCATCGTAAAGAAATTGCAGCCCCATGCGGCCTTCCAGTTGCTGGGTCTCGGCGATCAATTCGTCCAATTGCGCGAGCTGTTCCGAGGCGTTCCGGCGCGAATGTTCCACCTCGGTGACGAGAAGATCGAGCCACTCGTGTACTTCGCGAGGAATCTCCTGGTCCTCTCGCCTCTGATGAAAAGGAAGCAGCGGTACGAGCCCGGAGATGCCCTCGATGGCAATGTTGCGAAGCGAAAAGGTGGCCGCGAGCGCCTCCCGCCGGGATTCGTGCGTCGCTTCGCCTAACGACATCAGTTGCGCCGGCGGCGACATTAAGATTTCGACCGGCCGAAGATATTTGTCGATGACGCCATTCCACGCCGCGACCTGCTTCGAAATCTGTTGGGCCCAATAGGCAGACGGGTCGGTTTCCTGCTCGCCGTAGTGGAGCAGAAGATCCTGCGCGGGTTGTCGAGCCGCGCGCAAGCGCAGGATGATTTCTTCCAGATCCGCCGGCTGGTCCGTGGTTAGTTCCACCAGCCGGTGAAACGCCGGAGGACGTTCCGCTTCTTTGCCGGGGGCGATTTGCCGAAGCACACTCAGCGTGTCGGCTATTCCACGCAATGCGCTCGCATCCAAAAGGGGGCGCGCAGCCAGTTCATCGCAACTGGTTTCAAAAGTCCAGAGGCTCGCGAGTAAATTGCCGCTATCCACTGTCGAGACGTAGCGTGGACGCAGCGGCTCCAGTGTAATCAGGTCGTACCAATTAAACAGATGGCCTTCGAAACGCTCGAGCCGACCCATCGTTTCGAGCGTGCCAAGGTTGCGAGCCACTAGGTCGTCGATTGTGATGTAACCGAAGTCATTGGCTGCCACGGTCGCTAACATCCACAGCCCGATGTTTGTCGGTGACGTGCGCATGAAAATTTGCCGGGTTGGCGTTTCCTGGACATTGTCCGGCGGCAACCAAGAAGTCTGTGGCCCGACAAAATCATCGAAGTATCTCCAGGTTCGTCGCGCGGCCGCACGCAGGAATCGGCGATCGTCCGCCGTTAGCGTTCCGCCGCGCCAGCTCTTCGCCGGGCGATTGATCACCATCACCGCCACCGGAAAGAGAGCCCACAAAAGGAGGAAGGGGGCCACGGCTACCATCGCCGCGGTTCCCTGCGACGCTGCGCCGACGAAAAGGAGCACGCAGGCGGCGGGGATCCAAAGGCGGCTGAGAACAAATTGCCATTGCCGACTTCTCGCGCGCCGGTGAGCGTCTGCGGCGGTCTCCCATTCCAGCAGCAGCCGATGCGACGTGATTCGCCGGTAGGCCACGCGAACAATGGCATCGAGTGCCATGCCCGCGTAATCCGGCAGAAAAATAACGGCGAACATAGAGCGCAGGAGACGGT
>CATPBS010000039.1 GCA_955652715.1 uncultured Candidatus Udaeobacter sp. | reverse complement strand
GGTTTGAACCTCCGACATACTGGGTGTAAACCAGCCGCTCTACCACTGAGCTAACCGCCCTGTTTCAGGTAAGACATAAGTGATTAGCGAATGGTGATGAGTCAAGGCAAGCATTTCCCTTGCTGGAGACAGATGACGACATTCATATCGCGCTCGAAGATGCCACTGGAAACGGAGTCGATCCAAGCTCAGCGGAAAGAGTTCGTGTTCAAGACGCGCGCTTCTCGTTTTTTGATCTTGTCAGCTCACAGCTTGTCGAGCTGAATACTGAATCTGACGGACACCGTGGCTTGCATCAAGCGTATCGCTGATTAAATTCGTCCCTATGATCCTGCGTTTTGCATCGTACGCCGTTTCGCTTTTAGCGATCGCGTTCCTGATCTCGGCTTGTGCCTCGCGGGACGAAGGAGTCGTCGAGGAGTCCGCCTCGCAAGGGGCAGCCACAGCGCCGGGCCAGAGGCCAACCTTTGCCCCGGGTGCAGATGGGGTCAGCGCAAGCCACTGGCGCTAGACCCAAAACCGCTGACGGTGGCCGTATATCCGGTGGAGCGGGCGGTGGCGAACTGGTTATTGAAATTGGCGTAACCGGCGGTCGAAATAGTATTCGACGACAGAACAAGCGCGCCTGCGCTGTGCTTGGCAGGTATTTTTGGCTTACTTGCAGCGCTTTTACCTATGAAAACAGGCGAGGGCGGGAATCGAACTATCTTCCTCCGGTTACGGTATACCCCTGGGCTCTCAAATCTTCAGCCAATTCGATCTCCATCTGGGCCGCGGCTTCAAAGGGCATCGGATTTAGATGTTCGTAAAGCTCCGGCATCAATCGAACCCCGTATTTTTTCACGACCCAAGCTGATTTGTAGCCGTTCTTGTGATTTTCAAATCGGTGATCGACTGGTAATCCAGTCAGGCCGACATACACACACGGCTTCAACGGATCACGCGTTGGATTGACGCGTAAAATCGATGGGTGCTTGGCAACAGCGTCGTCAAGCAGGACCACATAGACGCTGTGATGAAATTTCTGCTCTTCGAAAGTTTGCCAGCCTTTCATTGCTTCCCAAGCATTTTCCTCAACTGGCGAGTCCGTCGCTAATGCATTGATACAGAAATTCCCAACGAAATTTCACGCTGACTGTTTCCGCCTTGGCACCATTGCGCTTGCCAGCATCGTCTGAACAGTTTCACCCCGCTGATTGGTCGTCACGTTGCGCAGCCGAATGATCCCGTAGCCGGGCCGGGAACGCGACGGCCGCAGATCGACGATCTCCGTTTCAACGGTCAGCACATCGCCCGGTCGCACTACATTAGGCCAGCGCAGTTCATCGACGCCGAGGCCGATTGCGCCTTCGGCGAAATTCAAAGTTTGCACAAACAGCCGCATGGTTATTGCTGCGGTGTGCCAGCCGCTCGCGATCAATCCTTTAAAAATTGTGCGCTCGGCCCTTTTGCGACTGAGATGAAACATCTGCGGATCAAACTTGTGAGCAAACTCGATGAGCTGCTTCTCGGTCACATTTAACGGCTCAGATTTGAAGTGATCACCCACTTTCAAATCGTCGAAATAACGCTCATTCATTGTTTCATATCTTTTGAGATTCGATTGTCAGTTTTATCGCGGTCGCGAAATCCGCAGGCAACGGAGTCTCAAAATGTTTCCATTCGCCGCTACGCGGATGGCGGAAGCCAAGCTTCCACGCGTGCAACATTTGGCGCGGAAAATTTTTTGCAAAGCGTGGAGCATAAACTTTATCACCGAGCACGGGATGACCGAGATGATGAAGATGTACCCGAATCTGATGGGTGCGCCCGCTGTGCAGCCGGCATTCAATTAAACTTGCCTGATTGCTCGAGCGAATGACGCGATACTCCGTTTTGGCTGTCCGGCCACGGAGCGAGGTCACGCGCATTCGTTGTCGATGGACCGGATGTCGTCCGATTTTCTGTTCGATTACGCCAGCCCCTTTGCGGAATTTTCCCGCGGCCAGCGCGAGATAAATCTTTTCCACTGTGCGCGCGGCGAACTGGTTGGATAGGTCTCGATGCGCCGGGTCATTTTTAGCTACCACCAGACAGCCGCTTGTTTCCTTGTCGAGACGGTGAACGATGCCAGGCCGCTCTTTTCCACCGATTCCTGATAAGGTCGGGCAATGGCTGAGCAACGCGTTGACTAAAGTATGTTCGCGCTGACCGGCGCCAGGATGAACCGTCAGGCCAGCCGGTTTGTTGATAACGATCAGATCGTCGTCTTCGAAGAGAACCTCGAGCGGAATCGGCTCCGGTCGGATGTCGATCTTCTCCAGCGGCGGCTCGGTGAGATCAATCTTGTCACCGCATCGGACAATTTGTCGCGGGCGCGTGTTTTGCTCGTTGAGCCGAACGAACCCGCCGCGAATCAAGTGCTGAAGGCGTGACCGGGAATATTCAGGAAATCGCTTCGCCAGAAACTGATCAAGGCGGAGCATCGAATCGTTCTCTGACACGACAAACTCGATGGGCATCGAATTTTCGATTTGGCATTGCCTCATGGGGAGATTGACGGGTGCGGCGGGCTACGAGAACGCTCTAGATCAGAGCACGACCGAGAGCAAGAGTAAGAGCAGGAACAGCAAACAGTGCGAGGATGAACGAATCTCGTGCGTGAGAGTCAGATTTTAGACGAATCGTTGCCACAAACGCTCTTTGGCACGATGTTTCTCTGCACATGACACAAAACCCGCCACCACCACCATCATTTCCTTCACCGGAAGAGCTAAAGACCAAGATCACGGAGTTCATGAAACAGAACTTCGGCGATCGGGTCTCGGTGGCGACCTTTGCCGAGCCCGAGCCGGCGACAGCAGAAGAGGACGAAAAAGCGGAGAAGGCCGACCACAAAGAATTCGAATTCAATCTCCTGCCGCGGGACATTAAAGCGCATCTTGATCGGTTCGTTATAAAGCAGGATGAGGCGAAGAAGGTCCTCGCGATCGCCGTTTGCGATCATTACAACCATGCCAATTATCTGCGCCGGCTTGAGAAAGAAGATGCCAGACGCGCACAGGAGATCGAATACATCAAGC
>CATPBS010000038.1 GCA_955652715.1 uncultured Candidatus Udaeobacter sp. | reverse complement strand
GAACCGAGTGACGTGGACAATGCGCGCAAAGCCGCCACGTGTGCCGCCCGCCGCGCAGATCGCGGGCTCTGGGATTCGCGGTCCGCGCCTTGTCCCCGGCGTGTACACCGTCCGCCTCACCAAGGCAGGCAAAGTTTCGGACACAAAGTTGACGGTCGGCCTCGATCGTCGTGCAAAATTTAGCGAAGCAGATCGCAAAGCGCAGTTCGACGCGGCGATGCGTGTTCACGGATTGTTTGGTGAAGAAAGCGCGTTGATGGATCGGGTTCTCGCATTGCGGAAAACATTGGCCCAAAGTGGCGCAGCCTTGCCCGAAGGTGATCCGCTTCGCAAAAACATTTCCGATTTCGACGGGAAAGTTGACGCAGTGCGAAAGAAAATCGTCGCTACAACTGAGGGAGGAGCGATTACCGGCGAGGAACGGTTACGCGAACATACCGACCAGCTTTACGGAGCGATTCTCAGCTACGAAGGAAAACCGGGCGGGTATCAGATTGCCTATATCGATTCGCTCAAGCGCGAACTGGCCGATGTGACGAAAGAATTCGACCAATTGCTTGCCCAAGATCTGCCGGTTTTAAATGAGTCGCTCAAAGCCAAAGGCCAGCAGCCAGTAGCGCCGCCGCCGTCAAAAGTTGCTGTCAATGAGACGACGTTTGGTTCCGGCGGGTAACGCGTTAGCCTGACCTCTTCCCGATCTTGCGCGTACCTCGCTGACTTCGGGACCAGCCTTAATGACCGATTGAGATTACGCGCAGCGAAGGCTCATTGATCAAAGCGCCCGCCGTCGTCAGCCGGCCGGTCCCGTCGATTTCATGGCGGTCAATAATTCGAACCGGTGAGAGCGTCTTTGTGCCGATCGGCTCCAGTTTAACACGTTGTGGGATAAGGGAACCGGTGACGAAAACCGTCCGCTCTTCAATTTTTTGTTTACCTTTCGAAGCTTGGTTGGGCATGGGATCGGCAAGCACCGTTCCGGCAAATATGCTGGCCACGGAAAGAGTTATGGCGATTGAAGATATCAGCGTCTTCACGAAAGAAGCTTACACCCATGAGCGCGTTGTGTCCAAATCACCGAAGGATAACGCGAGAATCGACCGGTTTCGCAAAGGCAAGAAGGGCAATGACTCGTGCCACTGCCCTTCACTAACCAAACTGAAATTGAGTTAGAACCTTTTTGTTAGGCGCCCGTAAACGAACCGGCCGGTGGCGTCATAAGTGAAACCGGGATAACCAACAGCGTTTCCGCCTTCCCCGAATGCCTTCGGTGGATCCTGATCAAACAGGTCGTTGCATCCAATGGTGAGGATCGTGCCTCTCAACAAATGATCCAAGACGGTACGGCCGTAGTTGCTGGTCTGAACCGAGGCCGTTTCTAGAGGCGCACCGTCCTTGCCGCGAACAACCTCTTTTGAGCCCTTGGAATAGCCGGGCACTGGATGCTCCTCAACCGGAAGAAGAGCGGTGAAGTCGTAGGAAGCCTGGACGTCGAAGAACCACGTCTGCTTCACCCAGTGCCGATGAATGTTTGGCGTAAATTCACGGAATCCATCGGTATAATGGACGGTGGTGAGCAGATCGAAGCCCCTCCATGTCCACTCAAGGCGGCTTATGCCTTTCCATTTATACCAACCCTCATTCGAGGCACCTGGGTCCGTGGTTCTGCCGGCGAGGTTACCTGGGCTGGTTCCGAACTCCGCGAAGATGAATTGAGGGAAGAGGAATTCATCCAAGTAAGTTACTTGAGTAAGCGAGGTGAAGATTCCCCAAGGCGTCTCTCGCTGGTACTGAACGCCGAAATCATACCCGCGAGCCTCTTGAGAACCCAGGTTCTGATTCGATAGTATAATACGGGTGATGAATCCGCCAGCATCGCGCTCGACAATGCCTGGAGCGGTGCCATCCAGCACTTGCTGGGCCAGCGGAGCGGCTACAACCCCGGTGCGTTCGATATCCCAGAAGTCAACCGAGAGATTCAAACCGGGTACATATTTCGGTGTGTAAACAACACCGCCACTGAACGAGCGGGAATCTTCAGGTTGAAGATTCGGATTGCTGGTTATAAGCGTGTTCGTTTCAGATTCAAGCAATCCGTGTTTCAACGGATCGTGAGTAACTTCCAGGGTCGAGACCGGAGAGGAAAACAATTCCTCAAGTGATGGCTCGCGAAAACCTTCGCCCCAAGTCGCACGCAGAGTCAGCTGCTCGTCGAGGGGTTGCCAGCGCATGCCTACCTTCGGCACCAAGACGTTGGTGTTGTTGTTCAAGAACTCTTCAAATCGCCCCGCAGCCGTAAACTCCAGGGAGCGAAAACCAGGAATCGCATTGGTCGGGCTGAAGATCGGAATTCTGGTCTCTGCGTAAAAGGCATAGGACTTTCTTCCACCTTGAGCGGGCGGAACTGGCGAATTACCGACGATATCACCCTCGACATTCAGCATATCCGGATTCTCGTTAAGCGTTTCGCGACGGAACTGGCCACCAACAGCCAAGCCAACGCCGCCGGCTGGTAAATTGAAGAGCGCCGTCGTATACATGGTGGCATCCAAGGTGGCCAACTTTGAGGTGTCTTCATCTTTGGGATGCACTCTGGCAAATTCAAGCGTGGCCGCATTAGCCGCGATTGGACGGCGATAATCACCGAAAGGATTAAACGCGACGGTCGTGCCGATGAATTGCGGAGACGTCGGATCAAAGATCGGATCGGCCTGGTTCAAGATCCGGTTGAATCGCGAGGCGGACACTTGCGTCCCGGTCTGAGTGTTTTTAAGTTGGCTGTAGCGGAACGCGGCGTCGTACCCCCAGGTCCCGTCAAACAGTTTGTCACCTTTGATGCCGATCGTGCTCAGCCACGCGTCCGTTTCGTTGTCGAATAAACGGTTACCGAATTCGGCGAGTCGCGCTCGCGTGCCGCCGGAAATGATTTGCTCGAAGGGATTAAAGGGATTGAACGCGTCCGCCGGAACACCGGTCTCCGCGTGCGTGGGTGTGTTGGGTGGCTCCGAGCCTGGTGCAATCGGCGAATGCGGCGGAATAGCCAATAT
>CATPBS010000037.1 GCA_955652715.1 uncultured Candidatus Udaeobacter sp. | reverse complement strand
TCACAAGTTCGCCCGGTCTGCTGAAGCAAATGGGAAAAGGTGCCCACGCCAGCGTAGTCGAACGATTCGAACAGGACGCGCAAATCGATCAGTTAGAATCTTTCTACGAAGAAGCGATCACAATGAATGGCGCCGCTGAGCCGCTGAAATCCAAGCCAATCGTGCGGATCGGTTCGCAGTTTGTCGAGGGATTGCCGGCTAAATAAGTTCGCACCGGGAATTTTGTTTGTCATCCGGGCAAAACGCGCTTTCATATGCGCGTTCGAGTTGTAGCCGGGGCGGCCTGTCCTTCCTAGCATTTGCGAAGGCGGATGACCTCGGCAGGCCGGCATTACCCATGCCGGCTACAGCTGTGTCCTAAAATGCGCAATCGTTGTTTTCTCCTAGCACTGGTGATGTTGTTTTGCGGGTGTGCGCTCGCGACAACGGCGCTTGCTGCAGAAGCGGCATCTGGCCAGGGCCGGCACGAACCGGCCGTGTCGTTAAAGCCGATACCGCTTGTCCAGATTGGCAAATTTGCAGTTACGAACTCGATGTTGCTGATATGGATTGTGGCGGCGGGCATTATCGCTTTTGCCCAGATCGCAACACTCAACATCAAGCCAATTCCAAGCGGTATTCAAAATTTCTGGGAATGGATGGTCGAGGGACTCTACAATTTTCTTGAAGCAATTATCGGGCGCGAATTAGTGCGCAAAACGTTCTGGTTCTTTGCAACGATTTTCATCTTCATCTTGTTCGTGAATTGGTTTGGTCTCATCCCGGGCGTAGGGACGATCGGCTGGGGCCATTACGATCCGAACACCGGCGTCTTTCACATCGATCGGCCGCTTTTGCGCGGCGGCAATGCAGATCTCAACATGACTACTGCGATGGCGGCAATCTTCTTTGTGCTATGGCTGGTCTGGGCGATTCAAGCGCAAGGCGTCGGCGGATTTTTAAAGCATCTGTTCGCCCCAAAAGGCGAAACGACAGGCGTCCTCAGGGTGCTGATGGCCGTGATTTTTTTCATGGTTGGCTGGCTCGAAGTCGTTTCGATCTTGTTCCGTCCCATTTCGCTCAGTTTCCGGCTTTTCGGGAACATCTATGCCGGCGAAAGCATTTTGGAAGCGATGTCCACCATGGTCCCGTTATGGCTGGCCTGGCTGCCGCCGATTCCATTCTATTTTATGGAGATACTCGTGGGCGTTGTGCAGGCGCTCGTGTTCATGCTACTCACAGCGGTTTTCACCATGTTAATTGCGCAGCATGACCATGGCCCGGACCAAGCGCCCGTATAAATTTCGGTGAACCCATGATGGGTTCATCAAACCAACAGAAAAACTATGATACTACCATTACTTGCAGAAATGAGCGGAAGCATACACGTCGGTTTAGCCGCGATGGGGGTCGGCATCGGCGTAGGACTAACGGGTTTAGGGATGGCGACCGCGGTGGGACGCAATCCGGGTGCGTTTACGCAAATCCTTGTGCATGGAATTCTGGCCATCGCTTTTACGGAAGCGATCGTTTTCTATGCGTTGTTCCTTCTCGCGCACTGAGTATTCGCCGGCGCTAGACGGTAACAGCACCCTGGCACTTGAATTATGAATATAATCATCGCCGCTGCGGCGGGTGGTCTCAGTCAAACGCTGCATGATACGGCCGAGACTTTCGGCTGGAATCCGTGGCTGTTCTTGTCGCAGGTGACTAGCTTTGTAATCGTGGCGTTGCTTTTGCGGCGCTTCGCCTACAAACCAATCCTTGCGGTACTGGAGGAGCGGCGGCGCAAGATCGAGGAGGGCCAGCTCAATGCGGAGAAAATCAAAAAAGAGCTCGCCGAAGCAGAAAAGCGTTACCAGGAAATTCTCGCAAAGGCCAACACGGACGCGCAGAGAATGATCGATGAAGCTCGCGAGAGCGCTGCGCATTTATCCGAGCGCAAGCAGCAGGAGGCGATTGCGGCAGCGGAGCAGATCATTGCCAAAGCGCGTGAAGCCAGTGCGATTGAGCACGAGCGCACAATGGAATCCTTGAAGCGTGAGCTTGGGCGCCTGGTGGTTGAAACCACGGCAAAAGTCACTGAGAAGGTGTTAACACCGGAAGATCAACGGCGCTTGCAGGAAGAAGCAGCCCGTCAATTAGCTTGATGAAGATCAACAAGGAAATTCGCCGGCTTTCGCGTGGAATGCTGCGAGCAAGTTTTACCGATGGCGAGCTTGATCCAGGCAGGATCGCTTCGCTCGTGGATTCGCTTATCGCGAGAAAACCGCGCCACCACATCGAGGTCCTAAAAAATTACAGACGTCTGCTTCGACTCGAATTGGAAAAGCGTCGCGCCCGAGTCGAGACGGCGAGCGAAGCAGATTCCGCGATTCGTTCAGAGCTCGTTGCCAATCTGAAAAAGAAATACGGCAGCGACCTGACGACTGAGTTTGTCGTTAATCCTCAGCTTCTTGGCGGAATGCGCATTCGTGTGGGGAGCGATGTCTGGGATGGGACCGTCCGCAATCGGCTCGAACGTCTCGAGCAACAACTCTAATCAAATCAAAATTATGAGCAGCATACTTGAAGAGATCGAAACTAAAATTGAAGAACTCAAAACATCGACAATCAAAAGCAATGTGGGCGTTGTCCGCGAGACAGGCGACGGAGTGGCGCGCATCGAAGGGCTGAGTGACGTGATGCTGAATGAGATGATCGAATTTCCGAACGGCGTATTCGGTCTGGCGCTAAATCTCGAAGAAACTGAGGTCGGCGCAATTTTGCTCGGCGAAACGACGAAGGTTTCCGAAGGCGACGAAGTTAAAACGACCGGTCGACTCCTTTCCGTTCCCGTGGGCAAAGCGCTCCTGGGTCGCGTCGTGAACACACTTGGCCAGCCACTCGACGATAAAGGAGCGATCAAAAGCGAAACCTTTTATCCTCTTGAGAAAATTGCGCCGGGCGTGATCAAGCGGCGCAGCGTGAATCAGCCGGTGCAAACCGGCATCATGGCCATTGACGCGATGATTCCCATTGGTCGTGGTCAGCGCGAGCTGATTATCGGTGACCGCGCCACTGGGAAAACTACGATTGCCATCGACACGATCATCAGCCAGGCGCGCTTGAACAAGGCGGCTGAAGATCAGGGCGACAAGAACTATCGGCCGCTCTACTGCATCTACGTTGCGATCGGTCAGAAAAATTCGAATGTCGCGCGCACGCTCGCGGTGCTGGAAAAAGAGGGCGCCCTGCCTTACACCACAATCATTTCAGCACCAGCCTCGGACACGGCCACGAACCAATACCTGGCGCCATTCGCGGGAGCGGCGATGGGCGAGTGGTTTATGGATAATGGAATGGATGCGCTGATCGTTTACGATGATCTCTCAAAACACGCTGTCGCGTATCGGCAGGTTTCGCTCGTGCTGAAGCGACCGTCGGGGCGCGAAGCCTATCCGGGCGACGTGTTTTACCTGCACTCGCGCTTGCTGGAACGCGCAGCGCGGATGAACGAGCAATTCGGCGGCGGATCCGTGACAGCGTTGCCGATTATTGAGACGCAAGCTGGCGACGTCTCCGCTTATATTCCGACAAATGTGATCTCGATCACGGACGGCCAGATTTATCTAGAGACCGATCTGTTTTATCAAGGAATTCGACCAGCCATTTCGGTCGGGCTATCCGTAAGCCGCGTTGGTTCGGCGGCGCAGATTAAGGCGATCAAACAGGTGGCCGGCAAAGTGAAACTAGATCTGGCGCAATTCCGCGAGCTGGCTGCGTTTGCGCAATTTGGTTCCGACCTGGACGCGGCGACAAGAGCGCGACTCGATCGCGGTCAACGGATTGTGGAGCTTTTTAAACAAAAACAGTACAACCCAATCCCAGTGGAAGAACAGGTGGCGGTGATGTGGGCGATGCAAAATGGGTACACCGATCCTGTTCCGGTCGAACGCGTCAAGGAGTACCAAGTTAAACTTCAGGATTGGCTGGAAACGCGAAAGGAAGGATTGCTTCGAGCGATTCGCGAGAAGAAAGAACTAGACAAAGACCTCGAGTCGCAATTGAAAGCGACGCTCGATGAATTCAAGGCGACCTGGCGATGATGCCACGGCTTCGCAATACGGAGGTTGTAATTTGTAATTTGTAATGGCCAACACGCAGGACATACGGCGCCGGATCAAATCGATCCGCAACACCGCGCAGATCACCAAAGCGATGCAAATGGTGGCTGCTTCCAAGATGCGCAAAGCGCAGCAGCATGCACTCGCCGGACGGCCTTACGCTACATTGATGAATAGGGTTTTCGTCTCGTTACAAAAGCGGACCGACCCAAAGTTGCATCCGCTTTTGGAAATCCGGCCGCTGAAAAAGGAACTGGTCCTGATCATCAGCACCGACAAAGGGCTATGCGGCGCGCTAAACACAAATTTGTTTCGCGAGGCCGCGAACTTCGACCAGACCAAAACAGTTTTCGTGGTTACTGGAAAGAAGGCGCGACAATTTATTGCGCGGACGAAACGAGAACTGCTGGCCGATTTCGAGCTGAAAGATTCCCCCAGCTTTATTGAAACGAAACCGCTCTCAAGATTTTGCTTGGAAAAATTTCTCAGGCGCGAGGTGGACAAGGTCTCGGTGCTCTAC
>CATPBS010000036.1 GCA_955652715.1 uncultured Candidatus Udaeobacter sp. | reverse complement strand
TCGGCAATCTCGAGCATTTCCTCTTCTTTCATGCCGCGTGTAGTGACAGCAGGTGTGCCGATGCGGATGCCGCCCGGTTTGAAAATCGGATAGGTGTCGAATGGTATCGCATTTTTATTTACCGTAATCCCAGCGCAATCGAGAACCTCCTGCGCTTCCTTGCCGTTGATCTCCTTCGGGCGGAGATCAATCAGCATCAGATGGTTATCGGTGCCACCCGATACAATGCGATAACCGTGCTTGGCAACGCCGGCGGCGAGCGCTTTCGCATTCAGGACTACCTGCCGCTGATACTCGCGGAATTGCGGCTGAAGCGCTTCATGAAAACAAACGGCCTTCGCTGCAATAACGTGCATGAGCGGGCCGCCCTGCACGCCGGGAAATAGCGTCGAGTCGATCACCTTCGCGAATTCTTCTTCGCACATCACAATTCCCCCGCGCGGGCCGCGCAAACTCTTGTGCGTGGTGGTAGTGATGAATTGTGCGTGCGGAATTGGGCTGGGATGCTGGCCAGCTGCTACGAGGCCGGCGATATGAGCCATGTCGATGAACAGAATCGCTCCCACGGAATCGGCAATCTGCCGCAGCCGCGGAAAATCGAATGTGCGCGGATAGGCGGAAGCGCCTGCAGTAATCATCGCCGGCTGCACCTCTTCGGCCAGTTTTTGCAGGGCGTCGTAGTCGATCTGCTCAGTCTTTTCATCCACACCGTAGTGTGTGACTTGATAAAATTTGCCGGAGAAATTTGCCGGATGCCCATGGCTGAGATGCCCTCCATGCGCGAGGTTCATCGTCAGAATTTTGTCGCCCGGCTTAATTGCGGCGAAATACACCGCCATGTTTGCCTGTGTCCCGCTGTGCGGCTGCACGTTTACGTGCTCGCAACCGAAGAGTCGCTTTGCGCGATCGATTGCCAGTTGCTCGGCAGTATCGACATTCTCGCAGCCGCCATACCAGCGTTTGCGCGGATAACCTTCGGCGTACTTGTTCGTCATCACGCTGCCCTGCGCTTCCATCACCGCACGGCTCGTGAAATTTTCGGAGGCAATCAATTCGATGTTTTCCCGCTGACGTTTTTCTTCAGCGGCAATCGCATCGAAAATTTCCGCGTCGACTCTGCGCAATGCCTCCCCGTACGCAGGGGGCGGATTCGAAGCGAACGATCCGGTTTCAATTCGGCGAGGAAGATCATCCATCGAATAGGAAGATAGATCGCGCGAGTGCGTTGCACCAGGCCGGACCAGCTCACTTTGCTCTACGAATGCGAGCACGCTGGGCAGCGCGTTTTTAATGATGCGCGCGCAATCCTCGTAGACTTCGCGTCCTAGACCGATCGGGTCTGGCACATCGCGCCACACCGTTGTGCCCGGCTCTTCAAATTCGCGGAGCAAAAATGATTTTTCAGCGCCCCGAGGAAACAATGTTTGGATCGTCTCGAGATGCGCGCCGGTCATGGCAAAAATGTGCGTGGCGCGATCGACTAACGCTCCCGTGAGCGGCTGACTGCGCAGGTCGCTGATGTCAACGCCTTCTTCTGCGCAGACTTGTACAGCGTAGAGACTTGGCGGCTGGCCACGCACCGCATGCACACCGGCCGAAAGAACTTCGAAGTCCTTACGATTTCCAATTAGACGACGAAAAAACCCTTCCGCGATCGGGCTCCGACAGATATTACCTGTACAAACAAAGAGGACGCTTTTCACGGTTCGCACGGCGCAAGCAAGCGCGACCCCAACCTAGAAGCGAACCTGCTCAAGTCAATTTGGCCGTCGCGGGTCCAAGGGAGCCGTTGGAGAATGATCAAGGATGAACGGGCTGTCCTCAGGGCAGCGTTTCGAGAGTTGTAACGGAAATCCGCTGAGGACAGCGGCCACTACAACGCTCTGGCTCCGCCGTGCGCACGCGCCATCGCGTCGCTTTCGCACCAATGTGAATTGCGCGAGAGTTCTTTGCTCGAGATTTTAGCCTCGCGGTATTTGCAACCGGAACTTGTGCCAGAGATAAAGGACTAAGATCCCTCCGAGAATGGAAACGATTAACTCAGCGGGATGAAATCGGCCTCCAGTGCTTGGCGGATAAAACAGATGCGTTACTGCCCCGCCGATAATCGAGCCAATAATGCCAAGCACCACTGTCCATGTAATCGACAGATGCGTGTGCAGCAGTGCTTTTGCGACGCAGCCCGCAAGGAAACCGACAATGATGTACCAGATGAGTGAAGCATGATTTTCTCCCTTTTGACTCCTGCGATTTCGAAGATCAACTCCGAAAGCTTTCGCGAGTCAACTTGCAGGCAATATCAGATCCGCTGGTTACAAGCCATCCAAAATTTAGGTCGGGGGATGCTCATACCCTTGCTCTTGAATCGAGCCGAAACTCCGCCATGAGACCATATCGCTCCGCAATAGAGGCCTGAATAACAATCCGCTTCTCTACAATTGAAGCTTCTCGGCGACGCGAATTGCCGCTATTCTGGAGCGCGTTCAGTCGTTTTTCCGCAAATGACTATCGACACACTGCGCCAGGTGCCGTTGTTTGAATCCCTCGATAATGAGGCGGCCAGCAAATTGTGTCACCTGCTGGAGAGCCTCGATTGTAAAGCCGGCACATCTTTGTTTCGTGCCGGTGACGAAGGCGATGCAATGTATTTAATCGAGCGTGGAAAGGTCCGGATTTGCGTGCGGGCTACGGACGGACGGGAGGTCACGTTAATCGAACTAGTCCGCGGCGATTTTTTTGGCGAAATGGCGTTGCTCGACGGTCAGCGCCGCTCGGCCGACGCGATCGTCGCGGAGGACGCACGGCTGGCTGTGCTCTCGCGGGAGCATTTTCTTTCCTTTGTGCGGAGCAGTCCAAATGTCGCCTTGGAGATGCTCACTGCACTTGCCAACCGGTTGCGGCATACGGATGAACTGTTACGCCGTAGCGCCACGCGCAATGTCAACGTCGAGGAAGCGGCGCACTTGACGCTTGCTGATCGCGCCGCGGACGTCATCGCCGAATTCGGCGGCAGTTGGAAATTTATTATTGCTGCTGTGCTCTTTTTTAACTCTTGGGTATTGATAAACACGTGGCTGCTTCGAGACAACGCCTTTGATGCGTACCCCTACTTGCTGCTCAGTACTGCGATTAATATGCTTGCCGTGTTGCAAGCACCGGTCATTTTGATGTCGCAGAACCGCCAGTCTCACAAGGATCGGCTTCGCGCCGAAATCGATTATCAAATAAACTTGAAGAACGAACTCGCGTTGAATGAGATTCTTCAACGCTTGAAAACTCTCGAGGGCGATTATCTGCGGCTGGCGTCGGATAAAGAGAGTGACGAAGGAATCATGAAATGACGAAGAGGGAACGTTGCGCGCTTTCATCGTTTTAACCATTGGAACTTCAATCGCCATCTGTTGTCCGAGTTGCTTCATCATCCGTTATTCAGATTTTGGCTTGCCCGGAAGTTGCCGCACTCGTCAACGTGATTATTCTTCTTCTCCTATGAAAAAGCTGGCCACCGCCGTGCTTCTTATCCCAGCGCTTATTGTTGTACTCGCCGGCTGTGCCTCCGGTCCGAGCCCGGAGCAGCAGGCACGCGAGGCGGATCAGCAGAAAGAAGCCGAACGTCAGCAGGCGGAGTTTCGCAAGGGGCTGCCTCCGATAAGCAATCCGGGCCAGGGTTGGTAGGGGATCGGTCCGCGATCGGCGACTGGTGCTCGTAATCATAATCGAATCACCGATCACGAGCAGGAGCGCGAGGACGAGAAACCGCTGTTCGTCATCCTCGGGTACTAGCCTTGCGCTTCGAGGCACGCTTAAAGTGGGAAATGCGTTCGCAATGGAAGCGGATCCGGTATCGTCTGGAGTGGCTAGGGCTTGTGCTTGCCACAAAGCTGATCCCATTGTGTTCGCGAAAGGTCTGCTATCATCTTGCCCGGACAGCAGGCGCGTTGCTTAGCTTCCTTGATCGCCATCGGTACAACGTCGCGTTGATCAATCTCGAGGCCGCATTCGGCGACCAACTTTCTCTTCATGAGCGACGAAAAATTGCGAGGGAATCATTTCAATATTTCGCACGGACCATGGTCGACCTGCTGTGGAGCCCGCGCCTGACGCAGCAAAATTTCTCTCGCTACATCGAGTGGCAAAATGTCGAGGAAACCGCGCACGGTACAGGCAAAGAGCGCAGCATGATCATCGCCTGCTACCATTACGGCAACTTTGAATGGCTGAGCCTGGCAGGTGGTTTCCTCGATCTGAAAGGCACGATTATCTCGCAGGAATTTAAGAATTCTTTGCTTGATCCAATCTTTAAAAAATTGCGCGAGCAATCTGGCCACGAGCTGGTTCCGCGCGAGCGCGGCATCATTCGGCTTTATAAAGTGCTTCGGCGAAAGGGGCGCACTGCGCTGCTCGTCGATCTTACCGTGCCGCCAACCCAGGGTGCCGTGGCGATTGATTGTTTCGGATTAAAAACAAGCGTGACTTCGGCGCACGCCTGGCTTCATGAGCAAACAGGCGTGCCGATCATTCCCGCGCATTGCGAACCGCTGCGCGATGGGCGTTACCGGCTCGTCTTCCATTCAAAAATCGAGTGCACTGCTGACATGACTCATCAACAAATCGCACAGGCATGTTGGAATTCGTTTGAACCTTATGTGCAAAAAAACCCGGCGCCCTGGCTCTGGATGTACAAACACTGGCGGTACCGTCCTGCAAAACCTGATCGGCCTTACCCCTTTTATGCAAATTTTTATCGACCATTCGAAGATATGCTCGAGCGCGATAACGCTAGGGCTATCAACGGAACAAACTTGTAGAGGCGTTCGCCGAGGCGAACGCCTGTCCAATCCTACGGATTTCACGGCAGCCAGTTGTAACGCGGATCTGCCTAGCCCAATCTCAGCGCTTACCTTTTGAATTTGCGCCGCGAGAATCTCCATCGCCTTTTGTTGTCGTGCGACTGTTAACTTCAACGTCGTAATGGTCGCTTCCTGGTCCTCATTTTTTCTGCGCTCTTTAAGAAACTCATTAAGTAACATCGCATTCACCGCGTCGTAGCGCACCGTATAGATTTCGCCATTCTCGTCGCGCACCACCAGGTTTGGGTTCACCTCGGCGACTTCCTCGGCCACCAAACCAAATTGCGGCGTGGCTGTCTTGTCGCTCTTGTAGTGAAACGTCACTGGCTTAAGCAAAAGGATTGATTCACTGGCGTCATCTATCGGTCTTATGTCTTTCTTGAAGCGCTTTGAGGAAGTGGTTGTCCCGAGCTGGTTCGAGGAGTCGATCACGACCGGGACGGCGTCCGGGCTTACAACAGCCCCACGAATGTTACCGATAAAGCAGCTATCGTTCACGTTGAAGCCGGTGAGATTTGCCCCGATACAGATAACGTTGTCGGCGGTGGTGACGCTGCTGCCGGCACCAGCGCCGCCACATTGTTGCTGCCAGTCGTGTTGTAGCAAGAGCAAGAGTAAGAAAAGCTCAGCTTGATTCAGTTACCTTCGCGGATTAAGCGTGCTTCGCGTCATGCCTCGTTCATCTGCATCCAGCCCCAGTGAAGTATTGCGTGCGCACTGCGCGGCGATTGCGAAGGAGGAAGCTCTCCTGCGTGAAGGCGGCGGCAAGGCTGGCCACGAGCGCCAGCGCAAGATGGGCAGGTTACCGGCGCGCGAGCGGCTCAGTCATTTGCTGGACAAAGACGCGCCGTTTTTCGAGATCGGCCTTTGGGCTGCTTACAAAATGTACGAACAATGGGGGAAGATCCCGGCAGCAGGCGTGGTCACGGGCATCGGGAACATCGAAGGTGTTTCGTGCATGGTCATTGCGAATGACGCCACGGTGAAGGCCGGCGCGTTCTTTCCTCAAACGACCAAGAAAGTCATTCGCGCC
>CATPBS010000035.1 GCA_955652715.1 uncultured Candidatus Udaeobacter sp. | reverse complement strand
GACATACCAATTTCGAGTGCCACAGGACGTGGCGCGCAAGGTTCACATGAAGCTCTCAGACATACGAGCCGCACTTCGAGAAATACGTCTCTCACCAGCCAAAACACTCGGTCAAAATTTTCTCCACGACCAAAATCTTGCGCGCTGGATGGTCGATCAGGCGCAGATCACTCCCGACGATTATGTGGTCGAGATTGGGCCTGGGTTAGGCGCATTAACCAGGTTCATCCTCGAGAAAGGCGCGCACGTTCTTGCGATCGAGAAAGACGCACGCCTCGCAGATTTTTTGCGCGCGCACTTTCGTCATGAGGGGCTTGAAATACTCAACATCGACGCGCTGAAATTTGATTCGCGCTCTCTTTTTGCGCATCGCACAGTGAAACTGCTGGGCAATGTTCCGTACAACATTTCGAGCGCACTGCTCTTGAGATTTCTCCAACAGCCAAATCCTATCCAGCTGTCGCTGTTGATGTTACAAAAGGAGGTGGCCGCACGCCTTTCAGCATCACCATCAACGCATGATTACGGCCTTTTGACTTTACGTATGCAACTCCACCATCGCGTAAAATATTTGCGCACTGTTCCTGCAACCGTTTTTTTCCCGCGACCTGAAGTCGATTCCGCAGTGGTGCGAATCTCGCCGCGCGATCCGCTTGAGTTACCTCAGCGCGATGATCAGTTGCTTCTGAAATTGATCCGGGCTGGGTTTTCTCAGAGAAGAAAACAGTTGAGAAAACTGGTTCGCGAACACATCAGCGACTGGGACTCAGCCTCGCGCCGTCTAAACATTGCTCCCAACGCTCGAGCCGAAGAGCTATCGTTGCTGCAATGGATCGCCCTCGCGAATTCCATTGCGCCTCCTCTGCGCCCGAACACACGTGTAACGAAGGATGAGCGCCTCCCAATCGTCGATAAAAACGACCGAATCCTGCGAGATGGGAACCGCTCCGAGGTGCATGGGAATAACTTGCGCCATCGCGCCGTTCATATCCTGATATTCAATCAAGCCGGTGACGTTTATTTGCAGCTACGCTCGCCTTGGAAAGGTCGGCATCCATTGAAGTGGGACTCGAGCGCTGCGGGCCACGTCGCCGCCGGGGAGAGTTATGAGGATACAGCCGGCCGCGAACTGAAGGAGGAGCTAGGCGTGAGTATCACTCTGCAGAAAATTTCAAAGATTCCGGCCTCACAACATACCGACCAGGAGTTTATCTGGCTCTATCAAGGCACGGCTTCTGGCGGTCTCGAACCGAACAAGTCTGAAATTGAGCAAGGCGCATTTTTCCCTCCGGTTATTATCGACGGCTGGACATCGGCACGACCGGAGGATTTCGCGCCGGGATTTTTGGAGTGCTGGAAGACGTACCGGCAGAAAACGCGCTCCGGCAGCGCTCGGCGAACGGCCTAGCATCGTTCACTTCAACTTGCGCGCGCGTACCGCATCACAGTCGCCCTTGAGAACGGGCATCGCGATTCAACGTTTCTGGCGGAGGTAGATTCCAGGACCGCCATTTCTTATCGTATTCGACGGCTGGCAACAGCACGTAACACGGATGCCGGTTTGCTCGCAGCCAGGTGATTAGCTTTACCAAGTTTTCCTTCGGCATTGTGGTACAGCCTGTGGTCGGCCGATTGACGCCGCGGCGAATATGAAAAAAAATCGCGCTTCCCGCACCGGGCACTGGCGGATCAGAATTGTGCCGGATCTCAACCAACCACTGATACGCGAAGTCACCCGAGCGCATTTTTTCGTGCGAGTAATTGTCTGGTGGATTCTTGGGATCAATTACGATATGCCGATTGTAATTGGGTGAGCGCGGGTCATCGCTCCAAACGTCGGCTTCGGTTACCTGATGATATGGATAATCCGCTCCAGCGGGCAGGTGCGGGTCGTATCCGAAGACTTGGCCTATGTCGAAAACTCCCGCAGGTGCGCGGCCATCTCGCTCTTGCTTTCGAAGGCCCGGCTCCTTCTGTCCGGCAATCCCCGTGCCCCAGGCGACGCCGTTTTTGCCAAACAACGCTGGAAAAGGTCCAGCCACAGAACCCCAATTTCCGCCGCGGGCTCGCTCAAATAATCGCAGCTCCCCGCGCATGGAATTCCAAGTCGGCGCGATGCCGAGGATAAGCTGCGTGCAATCGTCGGGAATCCCATCGGCATATGCATTGACGGTAAGTACAAGCGAACAAATCGCGAAGCTGCGCAAGATCGACATAATCTTCTACCAGGAAGTCATTTTAATCGTTCCGCCACTCGTTTTCACCTCCGCGCCAACGACGCATAGCGATTCTTGTTTGTCGGCTAGTACCAGATTGAGCCTAAACCTTTATCGCTTATGAACACATTACTCTTACGTGGAGCCATGATTGCCGTTTCGGGGTTGGCTGTGGCTTCTATGTTCGCCCAGACCCAGAGCACTACTAGCAGTAGCACCACTTACGTCCAGAGCAGTAAACTCCTCGGCACGAAAGTGAAATCATCCCAGGGAGAAGAAATCGGCGTAGTGAAAGACGTCCTGCTCGACCGCAATACCGGCTGCATGGCTTACACTGTTCTTTCGACCGGCGAAGCTGGCGCGCGTGCTACTGGAGGTGGCAAACTGGTTGCCGTTCCTTGGACGGTGTATTCGCCCGCAGCAGATCTTACTGTTCTCACCGTAACCGTGGATCGCGATCGGATCTATAACGCGACGGTGTTCGATTATGCTCGGATCGACGAGTATTCCCGGCCGGAATACATTAGCACTGTCTATAGCTATTATGGTGTTAGCCAGGGCGCAGCCGTTGGCGTTTCTGGCGCTACTACAACAACCGGCACAGCCACCACAACAGGCGCGGCAACGGGCGCAGCGACAAGGGGCAGGTGCAACAGCAGGCCCGGGCGGGACCGCCTCACTTGCGACAACTGGATCGCCTGCCGCTACAAGGTCTCCGATGGGAACGACTTCGCCGGGCAGATCGCCGAGTCCGCACGCCACAGCAGCGACGAGTCCACATACGACTCGCGACGGGAGGGCACATGAAACACCTTCTCCAAGTACTCGCGGCGGCGCAACGGGCACTTCACCAACAGAAGGAACGCGGGGCACACGGGAGAAGCGCGAAGAGACAACACCGCCAAGTGGCCGCGGCGAAACAGGATCACGATCGGAAACTGAGCGAGCTCCATCAGAAGCCTCGAGCTCCGGAGAAAGGGCAACTGGATCCCCGCATCGCGAGAGACCAGGGAGGCACGAAGCTACCCCGCCACCTGAAAGACCCGGAGGCGAATAACAAATTCGGGCGCCTCATAAGTACCAAACTCTAACAGCAAATCAGCCCGGCAGGATCCGATTGCAAGCCATTCAGTTGGTTTCGGCCGTTTCTACTGCAGCCGTGTCTGCGGGAAGATACTTCACACCAATGAGCCAAGCCAGGCCCGAGGCGAAAATTATTCCAGACACAAACAGAAATGCCACATGCATGTTGGTATGGCCGCCGATGTAACCCAGCAGCCAGAACGCCTGCACATCGCCCAACGCGTGGATGACTAAAATGTTTACGGCAAATGCTGTCGCGCGCACAGCCGGCAGCGAGACGTTTGCCAGGGCCGTGTTTGAGGGACCTGTGTTTAAAAACAAGAAAAAGATCGCGACGAACATTGAGATCCACGCTGCGGGAAATGGAATGTAAAGGGTTGCCACGAAGAACGGACAGGCAACGAGCATCCCAATTCCCGAAACCAAGAAGTACGAACCCGGGAAACGCGAACGCAACCTATCGGCGACGACGCCGCCCAAAAGCGTCGAGATCAAACCAGCGACGACGGTGATCAATCCGAAGATCGTCATCCCTACGTCCGGACTTTGATTGCGATAACGCAAATAAGCTGCTACCCAAAACCCCAAACCACCTGTCCCAAAAGTCATCAATGTTTGCGCGATGCAGTTGATGAGGTATGACCGCGTGCGAAAGAGTGTGAGGTAATCCGCCAAGCGGCGGCGCGGTGATTCTTGCACCAGGCGATGTGCAGCCACGCGCGGATCGCGCTGCCAAAAACATAGGAGGCCCAGCAGCAAACCGGGCGGCGTGACGAGATAAAATGCCCAGCGCCAGCCGAAGTGAGCACCGATTAATCCGCCGATGACATAACCGAGCGCACTGCCAACGGGAATGGCGGTGTAAAAAATCGCCATAATGCGACCGCGTCTTTCGATCGGGAAGAGATCGGACAAGATAGTTGGTGCAGCCGGGCCGTAGCCGCCTTCGCCAATTCCAATGCAAATGCGAGTCGCAACGAGAATTGTGAATGTCGCTGCCAAACCAGAGGCGCCGCTGGCCAGGCTCCACAAAATCACTGCGGCGCCGACGATCATCCAGCGCGAAATCCGATCGGCGAGCAAGCCGAGAATCGGTGCGCTGATCATGTAAGTTACGAAAAACGCATCGCCAAGCAGGCCGGTCTTCGTCATAGCGTTTACGTCGCTACTTGTGAAAAAGGTCGCGCGAATGTCGGGCTCGAGCGCGGCCAGAACTTGTCGGTCGATGTAATTAAACAGATTGATCCCGAGCAGAAGCAATAACGCACTGTGCGCGCCGCTGATTGATTTCTTGATACTGCCGTCCACCGTCAGTTGCCGATTGCAGATGGCAACGCGTTAATTGTAAATCATAAACGATGCCTTCCTCGTCACGCGCCGAACGCGCGCTCTATTTCATTGGCCGGGCACTGGTGCGTTGCTTTTATCGGGTCACCTCACTCGGTCTGGAAAACCTGCCGAGTGGCGGGTTTCTTCTGGTGCCCAATCATATTAGTTGGGTGGACGCGCTAGTCCTGCAGCTCGCCTGCCCGCGTCCGATCCGCTACGTCATCGACGAGGAGTATTATCATAAACCAATTCTGCATCCATTTTTGCGTGCGCTCGGCTGTATCCCAATCAACTCTGCCCATTCATATTCTGCAGTTCGCGCTGCATCCGAAAGAATCGCCGACGGTGAAATCGTGTGTGTTTTCCCTGAAGGCCAGCTG
>CATPBS010000034.1 GCA_955652715.1 uncultured Candidatus Udaeobacter sp. | reverse complement strand
TCGCTGAACAAATTCCGGCGCGTGGCGTTCCAGTCTTTCATCGCGGCTTTTGCATCGGGAGAAATCGGCAATTGTTTTTCAAATAACTTTTGCGCGGAATCGATTCCGCCTTTCCAATCCAGGCGCTGGAAAAATTTGTGCCACCAGCGGCCATAGAGCGTGGCCAGATTATCGAGCCGCGAGCGCATCCGCACCTCTGCCGGAACTTCCGAATCGAGCGCGCTCGGTGTGATCTTGCGCACAAAGTCCGAAGCGCGTTTCGCGGCGCGCTTGAGTTCGGGAGAAGTTAACGGCTGGATTTCGGCGCCGTTTTTCTGCGACGCGTGCCCCACGGTCTGGGAAGGTTCGAGGACTTCATCGATCGTGCTGCTGTGTCGATCGAATTCGCCGGAATAAGAATCCTTGTCGCGAATCAGCCGTCGAAGCTGTGCCGTTCTCGGCAGTTTGCCTTCGTTGTTTGCAAAAATTTCCTGATCTAGCACAACTACGAGAGTGTGGCGTGCGCGCGTTGTTGCGACATAGAGGAGGCGTTCAAGTTCTTGCTGTTGGGCACGGTCGATCGCGTCTTTCAAATCCTTCGATTTGTCTTCCCTGCCAAAGGCGATGATGAGTTCGCTGTTCAAAGGCGATTTCACAAAATGCGGATAAGGCCGCGAAGGCGGGCGCAGATCGCGCGCGAGAAACGGCACGATCACCGCCTGCCATTCCGAGCCTTTGGCCTTGTGTGAAGTGATGAGCTGGATCGCGTTGTCGTCGGCGGAAAAACGGACGGCGCGCGGCGTCGCGAAATCGTCCCGCAGCTGCTCGGCGAATTTCGCCAGGATCATTCCGTCGGCCTCCGCTTCCGCCGCTTGCGCGAGCAAGGCGTCGAGTTCGCGCGCGAGATCGCCGAACTCCGTCGCGGGCAATAGGAGCAAACGTTCGCGCAATTGCGTTTGATCGATAATCAACGTGACCGCATCGAACAACGCCAGACCTTCCGTGCCTTGACGAATTTCTGCCAGTGTCCGCAGATGCGAAGAAATTTTTCCAGCAGCCGCCAAAACCTCGTCGATGCGAAATCTCACTTTTTGCCCTTCAGAAAACACGGCAAGATCGTGGTCGGACACGCCGAAAATTTCGCGGAGCACGCCGACAATTTCGTAGCCATTGAGCGGGTCGGTCATGATCGTGAGAAGTGCGGTCAGCCACGCATAGGCTGGGCTGTCGCCTTTCACGTCGCGTTCCGATTGGATCGCCACCGGCAGACCGAGGCGGCGTAGCGCCGCGGCCATCGTTTGTAGCCAGGCTTTGCGCGGACAAAGGATCGCCATCTCCTGCCACGAATCGGCCGAAAGTTTTTTCAGTCCTGCGTCCTTGATCCAGCGCGCCAGATATTCCGCTTCGATGCGTGCCTTTTGGTAGTCCTTGAGCTTTTTTCCTTCCGGCAACAGTTCTTTCGCGACAAGCGGCACGCGAATGACTTTCCCGGGAAGAATGTTCGGCCGCGGTTGCAATTCGACGAAGCGCACCTGTCCATCCTTGTTATTCAAAATCTCACGGAAAGTTTCGTTAACGAAACCGAGCTGCTTCTGGTCGAGCCGAAACGTGACGGCAAATTCAAGTCTCTCACCGTTCTCGTCGGCAATGAGCGCTTCATGAACAGCTTGGTAATAATTCAAGTCCGCGCGCTCGCGGTAAATCGATTGCTGGAAATCGCCGACCATGCAGAAGTGCCCGGGCCGGAGACCTAGATGTCGATCTTGCAACCAAACGCCTCTCGCTTCCGGCGGGCGCGTCGCTTCCAGCAGCACGGAAAATTGCAACGGCTCAGTGTCCTGCGCCTCGTCGAGAATGACACGAAAGTTTTCTTCGCGAATCCTCTGCGCGGCGATCGGATGTTGCAGCAACTTTTCCGCGAGCGCGATTTGATCTCCGTAAGTGACGAGGCCGTGGTCGAGTCGAAAATCGAGATAATCACGTTGCACCTCCGCCGCGACGCAGGTGGCCGCAGCGCACACCCATTTTCGCAGCGGCGCAAATTTCTCCTGCCAAAGCTGCGTGAACCGGGCGTTTGTCGCCGTGAAACAAACCGGCCAGCGCAAGTACTCCCAATCGCCGGCGTAACGTCTCTCCCATTCGCGCAATTCCGCCTGCGATTTGCTGATGTTGTCGTTTCCCTTATCCGATTGTGAGTAGATCTCCGCTAAATCGAGAGTCGGACATGACGATAGCGGTGGCACGCGTAACGCAGCTGAGCCCGCGCGTCGGGCCAACTCCATGAGGTCGCGCGCCTGCACGAAACGCAGAAGCACAGCTCGGTCCTTGTCGCCTAACGACCGGCCAATTCGAGTTTGGTTTTGCGCAAACTCCTGCCAGAGGTCGTCGTCTTCGGTTACCAACTCGAGCGGCGCAGGCAAGCCAAGATAATGACCAAAGTCGGTCAGGAGTTTCATGCAGAACGAATGAATCGTGCCGAAGAAGGCGCGATTGAATGCAGTCTGCACTTCCTGTCGCAAATTTTCGTCGAGCAGAGCTTGCCGCGTGCGCTGTTGCATTTCGTCCGCCGCACGATTGGTGAAGGTGACGACGACCAGACGCGGCAGAGTTTCCGCGGCGTTCGGCGAACGCGCGATCGACAAAACGCGCTGCGTGATCGCAGTGGTTTTGCCCGAACCCGCCGATGCGACTACAGAAAAATTGCGGTCCAGCTCGCTGGCAAAACGAGCGCGCACGGATTCGTCGCGCGGCTTCACCATGTTTCCCACTCCTCTTTCTCAAGGACGAGGGCGGGATGCGTCAGCGCCCATTTATCTTCCAAAATGTCGTTGTCGATCTGCAACGTCGCGAGCGGATATCGCGCGCTGTAACC
>CATPBS010000033.1 GCA_955652715.1 uncultured Candidatus Udaeobacter sp. | reverse complement strand
TCCATGAACGCATGCAGCAGCGCTTCCGGCCGCGGCGGACAACCGGGAATGTAAACATCGACCGGGATGTAACGGTCGATTCCCTTGAGCACGTTGTAGCCTTGCTTGAAAGGCCCCCCGGAAATAGCGCACGCGCCCATCGAAATCACATATTTTGGATCGGGCATCTGGTTGTAGAGCCGGACGATTTGTGGCGCCATTTTTTTTGTCACCGTACCGGCGACAATCATGAGATCTGCCTGACGCGGCGACGGCCGGAAGATTTCACCGCCAAACCGCGCGATGTCATAGCGCGACGCTGCAGTGGCGATCATTTCAATCGCGCAACAGGCGAGACCGAATTGCAGTGGCCAGATGGAGTTCTTGCGTCCCCAGTTGTAAAGTTCCTGCATCGAAGTCACCCAGACTCCCTGCCGTTGGAGTTCGGTGCGTAATGCTTCGTCAATTTGCCCTTCGCTCATCGTTTACAGTTACAACAGTTCCAAAACTACATCGTTACAACGCAGCGATCATGTCCTTTTGTAACTCTTGTAACGCTTTTAACGCTGCCAAGATAAACAGCCTTTGCCCCATGCCCAAATAAGACCCTCGATCAGCAGGAGCAGGAAAATCAGAATGGCGATGAACGCGCCGACCGGCAATCCGGTAAACGCGACGGCAAACGGCACAAGAAAAACCACCTCGACGTCGAAGATCAAAAAGATGATGGCGTAAGGATAATACTGTGACTGGAATTGAATTTGCGCTTCGCCAATCGATTCGATCCCGCACTCGTAGATCGCGCTTTTTTTCGCGCCGGGTTTCGGCGGTTGGAAAAATCGCCGCCACACCCACGCCAACGCGAGCGGGATCAACGGAAACATCAGCGCCACGCCAATGAAAATAATGATGAAAAGATAAGGATGTGAATTCATCCCGACGTCGCTACATCCGCCCGGGTTAAAGCGCTGGCAATTCTATCATCGATTCGTGAACATGAATGTAAGACCAGTTTCGCAACCTTGCCCAATCAGAAAAAGCTCGATTCGCGGCTTTATCGGCATGGAGCATTTATGCTTGCCATGGCGAACGGGTTGTTCTTTTATCGTGATGCGTTTGGTGGGTTTGAGTGTGATGAGACGAGTTTTTGTTTTCATAACCGCCGAGATTGTCTGCTTGGCACCCCACCAAACGCGCTTTCTCAGTAAGCCAGAGATTCTGCCAGGGTGAGCGGATGCCGCCGTTTCTCGAACTTGCGTGAGCGTTGTTCCAGAAATCAACCTTCCTCTTCCGATTTTCTGCCAAACCAGCGCCGCTTTTTCGGCTTCGGTTCCTCCGCTGGCGGCGGCAGCTCGGCGGGTTTTTCTTCTGTCGCAGGCGGCTCTTCCTTCTTTGGCTCTACGCGCTCCGGTTCTGTTCGCTCCGGTGTTGCTTCGGCTCGCTGGCGTTTCGTCTTCTTTTGCTCTGCCGCCTTTTCCTCAACGACTTCTCCAATATCAATCCACTCGATGAACGCCATTGGGGCGGAGTCGCTCTTGCGCTGGCCAAGCTTTACGATACGCGTGTATCCGCCATTGCGCTCAGCTGATCTCGGCGCAATGTCGTCAAACAATTTCTTCACCGCACTTTTTTGGCGCAACGTCGCCAGTGCGGTGCGGCGTGCGTGAATCGATCCGTTTTTCCCCAGGGTGACCATTCGTTCGGCAAGCGGTCGAACTGCCTTTGCCTTGGCCAGCGTGGTCTTAATACGCTGATGTTCGATTAACGAGCAAACCTGATTCGCCAGCAGCGCTTTGCGGTGCTCCGCCGTGCGACCAAGCTTGATAGTCTTTTTTTGATGTCTCATGACGCGGCGAACGTGATTCTCAATCCAGCCCTACTCTGCGGCAGCCGGTCCGCTGGAGCCGGCGCCATCGCCGCTCACCGGCACTTCCACCAGGCCGGGATCGAATTTCATGCCCAGACTCAAGCCAAGGTGTTGCAGTTTGTCCTTGATTTCGTTTAACGATTTTTTGCCGAAATTGCGATACTTCAGCATTTCGGCCTCGGTTTTCTGGGCAAGTTGGCCCACCGTCGTGATGTTCGCGTTGTTCAGGCAATTCGCAGCGCGCACGCTGAGCTCGATCTCGTTCACACTCATATTGAGCAGCTTCTTTAGCTTGATATTTTCTTCGCTCACCCCGGCCGGCGTCTGGTCGAATTCGATAACTTCTTCGTTGTAGTGGACAAATATGTCCAGATGGTGCCGCAGAATCGCGGATGTTTGGAGCAACGCGTCATCCGGGGTCAAACGGCCGTCTGTCCAAACTTCCAGAACGAGCTTGTCGTAATCGGTGCGTTGTCCGACACGGGTGTTTTCCACTGCGTATTTCACACGCGTGACCGGCGAAAAGATCGAATCGATTGGGATAAGACCGATGGGCTGATCCGGACGCTTGTTTTCCTCCGCGGTGGCAAAGCCGCGGCCGACGCGCACATCGAGCTCAGCATCAAATTTATGTTTCCGGTCGAGAGTGCAGATCACCTGCTTCGGGTTCAGCACTTCAAAACCCTGGATGGCCTGGATGTCGCCCGCTGTCACTTCGCCTTCTTTGTTCACGGTCAGCGACAGTTTTTTCGGCTCGTGGTCCTGGCCGTCCACTTTAAATTTCACTTTCTTCAGGTTGAGGACGATGTCGGTCACGTCCTCGACCACGCCTGGTAGCGTGGCGAACTCATGTTGCGCGCCTGCGATTTTTGCCGCGGTGATGGCCGCCCCTTCCAAAGAGGAAAGCAGAACACGCCGGAGGGAGTTCCCAACGGTGTGTCCGTAACCGGCTTCGAACGGTTCGGCAGTAAATTTGGCGTAGGTATCTGAGGCTGTGCTCTCGTCTTTGCCGAGAGTTTTCGGCATTTCAAAACGACCGTAACGGATTGGCATATTTCGATTTCCTTGTGAATTTTCGATTTCGAATTGAGATGGCGATTCAGAGACAAATCGGCAATCGCAAATCTAAAATCTCAAATTCCTCTTCGCCGGGTTCCCCCTGGCGAGTGCGGCCTCACATCCAGCGACGGAGACCCAGGGACCAACGGCGTAGTTTTAAAAACTCGCTGCGGAGCGTGGAATAAAGACCAAACCGAGACTTTTGCAAGTCCTCAAATGCGATTGTCGATCTTCGCTTACCC
>CATPBS010000032.1 GCA_955652715.1 uncultured Candidatus Udaeobacter sp. | reverse complement strand
GGCGCATTTCGGGCGCGCAGTCTGCAGGTCTTTTCGATTCTCTTTTCGAAAGAAGGCACCGCCATTGGGAGTGGTGTCCGTAACCGGAGACAGGCCGCGTCCTCATCGCGCACCGCAGTTCTCGAGCCGCGCGCACTCCTCTGACCTCCCATTTCCCTTTCACGTCGTAGCCCGAGGCTCGCCCTAGCCTTAGCGAAGGTGGCTTGGCGAAGGAGAAGCCCTGCCGATCTTGTCTCGAGCTCGTGAGCACGCCGATTGCTGGCTTCACCTGGAAACCGTTACGGCGTAAGGAAAATCTTGCCAGTGTAAGGATCTTTCACCTCGGTTCCGGGCGGAAAACTGCGGACGTCGATGTAACCTCTGTCCGGCGAGAACGGGCTCGTAACTAAGCCTTGTTTGCCGGGGACTGGCGTTCCGTAAAGCAAGCCGCTCTTTCCTTTTTTCGCGGCCGGGGCTGCGTTCGCCGCACGAACATTGTGCCCATTCGGAGGCGCAGAGACTGGGCTGCCCGAAGTCTGACTATTCGAAGTATCGTTCGGCGCAGTCGCATTATTCTGCTTACGACTGCTCCGGTGCGACTCTAGCTTTGGTTCCGGGTGCGCGATCGAGCGGCGCAGCGCTCTAAAAAAGTCACGGAATGGTCCCGCTTCCGCTTTAGTTGCGGTGAACAGCGCGAAGATCGACAACCAGACGGCAATTGTTTGGAGCGGCCGTTTCACAACAATTACGGATATTGGCCGCATCCAGCGAAGAATGCCAGTGCCGCTCGAACGAAGCCGTAGACTTCATTTACATCGAACCGGGCTTGCCTCATGAGGTCTTCAACATGAGCGACACCGAATCGGTCGTGGCCTTAGCCTGCCCTGAGCGGAGTCGAATGGGTCGCCCGCTCATCCGCCAAATTCCTACGTTCCAATTCTTACTTCCTACTTTTTGCTGCCCTCAGCCTCCGAGCTTCTTCCTTCTTAAATTTTAACTCTTCCTTTCCTAGCTTCCGTACGACCGGAATCAGTAGAGCTGAATATCTCAGCGTGACTCGTCTACTTTCAGCGCGTTGCTTTGCTTCGCGCACGTAATGCTCTCAGCGCAGGCGCGAACGCAACAAAGCATATCAACGTTACACCGACGCAAATTATGAACTGGCGGTCGATGCCCGTGATCGAAATCGGTTCAACGGAAAAAGATCCGACTAATCCGTAGGTTACGGGGATGACAATAAAATCAGCTGCCGCATGCAGCAACATCGACGGCCGAATTGATCCGCTGTATTTCACAAGCAAACCGTGCACTGCACTGATCGCCAGAAAGAATGGAAGGAAGGCGAATGTCGCGTAAGCGTGACTCAGGTGGTGATCGAGAAAAAACATGGTCCCGCTAATCAGGATCGCGATCGTCCAACCATGTCGCCGCTGGATCGGCGAGATCAAGAAACCGCGAAACCCTGCCTCTTCCACAATGCCCGCGGTGGCGCTGATACAGGCGATCGCGCAAACGATCGTCAGCGTTGGGTACTTTGAGAAGTCGACTGGTGCAGCAAATGCCTCGCGCGGCAGATGTGCGAGGCGCGCAGTCGCGAACGCCATCGCGATCGTACCGGTGATTCCAAGCGCTCCGGCGATAAGTGCCCACGCCCATGCGCGCTTTGACAGGGAAGGTCCGCGGAGATCGCGCCGTCGCGCTTCCGCCGTGCTCGGAGGCCAGCCGTGCCCACTGAGATACCACCAGAAAAACCAGAGCCATCCAGCGGTCACAACGAGCATCCAGGGAATCGAAGGCGACGTTCGTATATTCAGGATGACTGCAACGCTCGGCGGGATCGTGCCAATGGATACGACCAGCTCAGCGACAAGGATTCCGCGGACAATGGCGGGTAAACGATTCCATAACCGACTAAGCACGGACGCTAACGTCGGACGGATCGGGAGCTGAGCAACCGATCCGCGCGTCCTGCGTGCCTAGCGTTGGCAGTGTTTAGGAAAAGTGCGCCATGAAATGTTAAAGGTTTATAGATGTGACCCCATCTCCCCAGACCAATTCATTTGCCCGACAAACTATTTGTGCATGCCGACCGATGATTCTTGTATCGATCTCTGCGGTTATCGATGCGCAGAACTTTCTCGCCGTTTTGTGTAGTGGTCGAGGTGTTGCGCACCGCTTCAATGGAAGTGCCCGACGCGGACGGCGAAAAGTAAACGACGGCAATTGCCAGGAGAATGCTTGTTGGCTTGTTGTATTGATCTCTCGAAAGGGCTACCGCCAGGCGCCGAGAATGGCGCCCATCGAAACAAACGCGACAATCTGGTAACCGCCATTCACTAGAATGTATGGCCATGAACGATTCTCGAACAGGGCGATTACAGTAATGCCCGTTGCCACCCAGCCGATGCCCGCCAGCGCACCCGCAGTCACGCCCCACGACAGCGTCGTCTTCGGATCGGCCAGAAACATCGCCAGATTGGCGGACATCACCAAAGCGAGGAGAAATGCGCCGCCGAAAGCGCGTCCTTTATTGAAGGTCTTGACTTGTTCTTCTGTGAAACCGTTTACCCGCATCCAGATCTTGCCGAACAACAGCGGCGAATACCACAGTCCGCCAACGACAAAGGTAGATAACGCGGCCGCCACTACCGCGAGCCAATTGATTTGATTAGGATTCATAGAGCAAATTCTGACGAACCCTTATTTGAAAATAACTTTGCTCCCCGGAGCTTCTTCATAAGTAATTTCGCGGCCAAAGGTCCACTCGCCGTTTTTCAAATACTCGGCTTTGAGATGAAATCTGCCGTTAGGAAGAAGCTCACTTACCGAGCGCACTTCGGTTATTCCATCTGCGT